>JAOZRI010000291.1 GCA_029940235.1 Desulfobacula sp.
CCAACCCTGAAGCCCTGATGTACTGCATCAAATGCCAGGCCAATCTGCCCTGCATCACCAATAACTTCATATTTAATGCCTTGGGTTTTTAACAATTTTTCAAGTGGGTTATAAGAGAGAGACCCAGCTGCAAGCACAACAGTATCTGCTGCAATAATCCTTTCACCATGCTCTGATGAAACCTTCACTCCTCTATCTGTGATTTCCAATGCCTTTGTTTCAATACTTGTCTTTATAGCAAAACGGGATAAATCCTGCAGCATACCCCAGCGGGTACTTTTGCCAATATCTTTTCCAATCTTGTCAATCATCTCAAGAAGCTCAATATTCTTGGTTCCCCGGGTTGCAAGTTTAATGATTGTTTCTGGATCTTCTGCTCTGTTGATTAGAAGAAATTTAACAGCATCTGCATCAAGAGTGCCTTTTTCAGCAAGAAAAAGTGCTGTCTCAACACCCACAGCTCCACCGCCTATAATCACCACCTTTTGCCCGGTATTTGCTTTGCCGGTAAGAACATCCCAGGATAATACCACATGGGGGAGATCTGCCCCGGGTATTGGAGGCATCAGAGGTTTTGCACCGGTTGCAATAATTACCATTTCAGGAGACTTTTGGCTGATAATTTTTTCATCAATCCTGCAATTGAGCTTGACATCAATATTTTCAAAGTTTACCTGGTAAATCAAATCTTTTGCAAGCTGTGTAAACTCTTCACGACCTGGAGGCAGTGCTGCAAGATAAATCTGCCCTCCAAGTTTATCAGTGGCTTCATAAATTGTAACTTTATGGCCCTGTCTCTTTGCAGCAAGAGCTGCGCTCATGCCGGCAGGACCACCACCAATAACCATGATATTCTTTAATGTTTCAGGCTTTTTATTCACAATCTGATTTTCATGTCCTGCTTCTGGATTGCAGAGACACTCCACATGTTTAAGTTTGAACAGATTGTCAAAACAGCCCTGGGCACAGCCAATGCAGTGAATTATCTCTTTTTGCCTGCCTTCCATGGCCTTATTGGGAAGATCAGGATCAGTAATAAGGCTGCGCCCCATGGCCACCATGTCACACATGTGATCTTTGATTAACTGATCTGCAAGTTCTGGATCATTAATCCTGTGGCTGGCAATTACAGGCACAGCAACTCTCTCTTTTATCTCTCTTGCCATATAAGCAAAAGCACTGCGGGGGACACTTGAAACTATCTGGGGTACTCTTGCTTCATGCCAGCCGACATTAATGCACAGGGCATCTATGGATCCCTTGTCTACAAATTCACAGGCTGTTGTCTGCAACTCTTTTAACCCCTGCCCCCCGGGCATGAAATCATTACCATTCATTCTTAAAATCAGAGGAAAATCAGGACCCACTTCCCGACGGATACTGCTTAACACCTCAAGGCCAAAACGCATCCGATTTTCAAGGGATCCTCCATATTTATCGGTTCGTTTATTGGTCAGGGGTGAAAGAAATTCGCTGATGAGATAACCTGTGCCTGCCAGTATATCAATGGCATCAAAACCTGCTTTTTTTACCCGGCGGGCAGCCATGGCAAAACTGGTAACAATTTTATTGATATCTTCAACTGTCAGCTCACGTGGCATTTCCCTTGTAAACTTTGAAGCAATGGGTGAAGGAGCCACAGATTGCCTGCCATCCATGAAAAAAGAAAAATTATACCTTCCTGAATGATTAAGCTGAATTGCAGCCTTGGCACCATTGTCTTTAATGCCCTTTGCAAGATCTGCAAGACCTTTAATATATTCATCTTTGTGTGCACCGATATTCTGGGAACTGCCAGACATATCATCAATGGTGGCATATCCCACACAAATCAAACCTGCACCTCCTTTTGCACGACGGGCGTAAAACTGAACAATCTGATCAGTAATTTTAAAATCCACACACATGGCAAGATGCATTGCCGGCATATATATTCTGTTTTTTACTTCCATTTGATTTATTTTGACTGGTTGAAACAAAAAATTTTCCATGTTTATTATCCTTTAATTCATGTCTGCTTTATATATCCAATGATATAATTGCTTTTATATTATTATCCTGAAATTTTCAATTGGTTCTTTTAGTAATGCCGCTTTTCAAATTAAAGGCATTAATACATTGAACAAGAGTGTGATACTTTCAAGAAGAGGTGGTGATTGTATTTATGAACTGCCACGGACTGACTCTCTCTCTTTTACCCAGAAAATAAATGTTCCAATGAGCATAATAAGGGTTCCACAGGGAAACGATAGTCTTAAACTTAAAAAATCCATGGCAAGACCTGCTGCCATTGAGCCGGTCAGCATCCCAAGACTGTGGGCTATGGTCATTATGGACATGACTGATCCCATGGCTTTTTTTTCATCACCTTTGATGACAGCGTATGCCATGATTGCAGGCATGGAGATTCCTCCTCCGATTCCAAATATGGTAACAGCCACAATAAGATCTGAAAATGATGATGACCAATAGGGCAGAATCATTCCAATGGTAGATAATATCCCACCTGTTATTATCATTATATTTTTATCAACTCTATCAGCTACCCAGCCCATGGGAATCTGCAGAAGACCTGACACAAAAACACCAAACATTACAAGTACTCCTGTTAATGAGCCGGAGAGTCCAAATTCAATATTGGCAAACAGTGGAAGAAAACACCATATCACGCCGATGCATGCGACATAGGAGTATCTGAAAATAAAAATAGAGATTATTGTCCTGTCCCTTAAAATATTTAACCATGGGACTATCTGTTTATCTGTATTGCCTGCTTTCTCACTTGATACCGGGGGTAATAAAAAAATGCATAATACAAGACCGACTGCTGATAAAGCACCCATACAGATAAAAGCTGCATCAAGGGAGAATATATCTTTAATAACACCTCCCATTAAAGGCCCCAGGCTCAGGCTTAAAAACATGGAAAGATTAAAAAGTCCCATGGAATAACCTTCCTGGCCGGTGGGAGTGATTTCACCCACATAGGCCTGAACCACGGGCATAATCATGGCAGAAGCTGCCCCCTGGATAAATCTTAGTATAATCAGAGTTTCCACATTTTCTGAAAAAACAAAGGCAATGGAGATAAGAGTATAGGCAAACAGGCCTGCTACAATAAAGGGCTTTCGCCCTTTTTTATCGGACAACCTCCCAAACAGAGGTAAAAGAAAAGTGCGGGATATGGAAAATGATCCAAATATCAAGCCCACATATATTCCTGTTGCCCCAAGATCATTGGCATAGACAGGAAGAAGAGGCACTACGATTCCGACACCTGTAACAGTGGTAAAGATAGCAAAAAACAGGGTGACAAAGACGCTTTTATGATCTGTGGGAATAACCCCTTTGCCGTTATTGAACAGCTGGGTCAATATTTGTGATATTGATATTTTGCGGGTCATTTTGAACTGAACACTTCTGCAAAAACACAACAGGTTCTTACAGAATAGGTAATTTTGTAAGAATCTATCAAGAGATGCACTCCTGGATTTGACCAATAAACCTGCTTGGAACTGCAAATTCACCTTTTCTGAAACTTGTATGTGTCAGATATAAAAATCTTGCTGCCCTGGTCATTGCCACATACATTAAGCGT
>JAOZRI010000033.1 GCA_029940235.1 Desulfobacula sp.
TATTTTAATTTATATCTTTTTCATTTGATTGTTTTTTTTAAATAATGTAGTCTGTGCTTATCTAAGAACAGAGAAAAATATTTATAGCATCGTAATCTTTCTGCATTTAAAGGCAAATAAGCATGAATGAACCCATAAAAACTGTATTAATTGTAGACGATGAGACTTTTATCAGACAAAGTTTTGTTGATTATTTTGAGGACCATTTATGGGAAACCATTGAAGCAACTAGTGGAGAACATGCACTTGAAACAAAACTTCTGCACATTATACAAACCATGAAGGCGGATAATGAGTAAAAACAGCAACCCTGAAACAATTCTTATTATTGATGATGAAGCCTCCATTCGTCTTAGTTTTGCCGACTATCTTCAAGACCACAATTTTGAAATCTTGACAGCCCAAAATGGTCGAATTGGCCTTGAACTTGTTGAAAAAGAACAGCCTGACATGATTATTGTGGATCTTCGCATGCCGGAAATTGACGGGCTTGAAGTGCTGAAACAGACAAGAAAATCAGCTCCTGACACTCCCAAAATAGTTATCTCCGGTGCAAATCGCATTGGCGATGTGGTGCGGGCACTGCGTTATGGTGCCTGGGATTATCTTGTAAAGCCTGTTAAAGACCTATCCATATTAGAACATACAGTAAACAAAACCATGGAAAAGGCAAAACTGCTCAAGGAGAACCAAGCCTACCAGAAACATTTGGAAATCATGGTACAGGAAAGAACCCAAGAGCTTGAACAGGCTAATACACGTCTTGCCAATATTAATAATAGGTTGAGAAATATTGTTGAAACCACCCAGGGTTTGTCAGCATGTACACAGATAAATCAATTCAGTATAAAAATACTTGATGAATTTGCCCTTCACATGGCTGCTTCAGGGGGCAGTATCTATTTTGTTGAAGAGAAAGGATTGCGGCTTATACACTCTTTGGATCCGGGTCATGCACCCGGGTTTATTAAATTCCCTCTACTGGAAAATTCTACCTTAAACAAGGTGATTGCAAGCTCTGAACCCCTTCTTATAAGTGATGTGGGCAATAGTAATTTAATTGAACCCAGCGGGTGGGAAGGCTATAAAGACGGTTCTCTTCTTGCTTTTCCAATTACTGATGGTTCAGGGCAGACAATTGGAGTTTTAACCCTGCACAGCAAAAAAACTCCACCTTTTATTGAGCAGGATAAAGAGATAGGAGCTATACTTGCTTCATACTCCTGTGAAACCCTTAAGGCAATTCAGGCATTTGAAAAAGTACGGGAGAGTGAAAAACTTTATAGAACTCTGTTTGAAAAAACAAATGATGCTATTTTTATCGTAGAAAAAAATACATCTAAATGTCTTGATGGAAATGCTGCTGCAACAAGACTGACCGGTCGTACACTCCAAGAGCTTAAAAATATGAGCTGTGAGGATATTGTGCCGGAAAATGCAGATGAGCGATCGCAGATTTTTGCCAATCTGAATAGATCAAAAGAGATGGGTCAGGTGACCTTTCACAGGCCAGATGATACCATAAAAATTGCTAAACTCAGCGTTGTCCCTTTAGATCAGCATTCTGTTATCGTCATTGCACGGGATATTACCCACGATCTTGAGATGGAAAAACAGTTGCGACATTCCCAGAAAATGGAAGCAATCGGCACTCTGGCAGGTGGTATTGCCCATGATTTTAATAATATTCTATCTGGTATCCTTGGATATGCACAATTGGCTAAAATGACCCTTGATGACCCTGCTAAAACCCAAAAAAGTCTGGATCAGATGGTACAAGGAGCCCAGAGGGCAGCCGGGCTTGTTCAGCAGATTCTGACATTCAGCAGACAGGCTGAACATAAAAAAAACCCACTTAAAATATTTCTCATTGTAAAAGAAGCAGTTAAATTTTTACGCTCTTCCATTCCTACAAATATAGAGATTCAGGACAGGATTACATCAAAGGCATCAGTCCTTGCAGACCCTGTTCAAGTACACCAGGTTGTCATGAATCTTTGTACAAATGCCTATCATGCCATGCGCGATGCCGGAGGTGTTTTAATGGTTGAACTGAGCGAAATTGAGATTTCATCTTTGGAGGTCTCATCCATAAACTCATGCTCCCCAGGGTTCTATCTTAAACTTGAAGTTAAAGACACAGGCCATGGTATGGACAAGGAGACAATGGAAAAAATATTTGATCCATATTTTTCAACAAAACAGCCAGACCAGGGAACAGGTCTCGGCCTGGCAGTTGTCAACGGGATTGTTAAAAAGCATAATGGTTTTATTAAAGCACACAGTCACGTCAATCAAGGTTCAAGTTTTCAGGTCTTCTGGCCTGTGGCTGACAGGCAGAGAGCTTTTAGCTCTGAAGGCAAAAAACAGGCGGCTGTACTTAATGGAACAGAAAAAATAATGATTGTTGATGATGAGGAGAATATTCTCAATGTATCACAGCTCATTCTGGAAAAACATGGATATAAGGTTACAACTTTTAAAGATGGAGCATCAGCATTGGAAGCATTTAGCCGGGATCCCGGGTATTTTGATCTTGTTATTACTGATATGGCAATGCCAAAAATGACAGGTTCTGAACTCTCTGTTAAAATTTTAAATTTTCGCAGTGATATACCCATTATTCTATGTACAGGATACTCTGAAAATTTTAATAAAGAGATGGCTCTTAAACTTGGCATTAAAAAATATGTTCAAAAGCCAATAACAGGCCAGGATCTATCTGTTCATATTCGTGAATTGTTAGATGCATAACCATAATACCTTGAAAATATCTCCATTTGAAAAAAGGGTTAAAAGGAGAGTAACAGGCAGGGAGCACTCCTTTTTTGCTGTATGCACTCCTGGGTTAAAAAAGATTTGTTTCAATGAAATGCTTGGTGCAGGTCTTCCTGAACATGACATAAAGATCACCCCGGGAGGCATTGATTTTAAAGCCAGACTCAATAGCTGTATGGAATTTAATTTAAATTTGCGAAGTCCTTTAAGAATTTTAATGAGGATCAGCAGCTTTAAGGCAGACTCTTTTGAAAAACTTGGAAAAAAGATTAACTCCATTGACTGGATACTCTATCTGCCGCAAAATTGTTCCCTGAAATTCAGTGTTACAAGCAAAAAGTCCAGATTGTACCACTCCGATGCCATAGCACAGCGGTGTGAACAAATCATTCTTAATCAATTGCAGGCAGGGGATGCCTTTACAGCCAAAAAACAATCAATCCAGACAATTTATATAAGAGCAGAGCAAAATTTTTTTACTATCTCCCTGGACAGTACAGGAGAGCTTTTATTTAAAAGGGGTATTAAAAAAAAGGTGAGTAAAGCACCTCTGCGGGAAAATATCGCTTTTGCCATGCTGTCGTGGGCAGGATTTTCCAATAAAGATATATTGATTGATCCCATGTGCGGATCAGGAACATTCAGCCTTGAAGCGGCCATGGTACAATCCAATATACCTTCAGGATTTTTCAGAGCCTTTGCCTTTGAGAACTGGCCCGGATGCAGCTTTAAAACATTTGCTTATATGAAAAAACAGGCACAAGAAAAATTTTTTAAACCTACAGATAAACAAATTTTTGCTTCAGATATTGACGATGCAGCATTGACAGCTTTCAAACAAAACCTTTCCAATCATGATTTTTGCAATAGTATAAATGCATCAAAAAAAGATTTTTTTACCATTAACCCGTCTGATATTCTCCATGGGATATCACATGATAATAAGGGTATTGTCATGCTGAATCCACCCTATGGGAAAAGGCTTGAATCAAAAAATGGTAATGGCTTATTTTAT
Source organism: Desulfobacula sp. (assembly GCA_029940235.1). Classification (GTDB taxonomy): domain Bacteria; phylum Desulfobacterota; class Desulfobacteria; order Desulfobacterales; family Desulfobacteraceae; genus Desulfobacula. The sequence goes on from JAOZRI010000033.1 coordinate 3,794, forward strand.
CAGGAAATCGGTAAAAAACTAAAAAAAGACTTCAAAGGGTGGCGCGTTGGTATTGTCTTGCCGTCAAGAGAAAGCAAAATCTCTCTTGGGCTAAAACTTGAGTTAAAACCTCTCTTCCATGGAGGGCTTGACATCTTTGCAGGTATTGGCAGAGTCAAATAATTCAAAGCCATAACAAGTGAAACCCATCACTGAAGCGGTGTAGCTATTCCATTGCCCCCTTTTGTGTTAGCAGCAAATGGAAAGATCCGGTTTTATGGCTGATAACAGCCAGTTTGGTTGTACGATATCAACCATGTAGCTTAAAACTTATCACCATTTCATTTCATAGGGTTTTCAAGAGTACTGATGACAAAGTCTTTACATAAAAATCAATTTCCCGGCACAGTGATTGCTTTGAATATATAGCAGATAAGATTTTAATTTTTATTTGCCTTTTGTTTGTTTTGGTTAAATATTATTATGTTGACAAAAAAGAAGTTCCTTTTTATAAAAACAGCATACTTGGAGCTATGGAATATAGATTAATGTTTCATAATTAAAAATAATTACTGGCAGGCAATGATATTAAACTTGAGATATAGAAGGCGAAATATCATTGCTGCTAAATTGAGGATGTCACCAATGCAGAGTTCAAAACTTATTTTCCGCTTATTCGTACTTGTTTTATTTTTCATGGTTTCCTGTGTTGCATCACCTGAGTTAAAACTGGCAAAACAGGCCATGCAGGATGGTGATCTTAAAACAGCTCATCAATACTATGTTAATATACTTAACAAGAGTCCTTCAAACAAAGAAGCTAAAGATGCCCTGGATCAGATCAGACCACAAATTACTGCCCAGGTCAGGCAAAAGGCAGCAGCAAATTTACAGACCTCAAAGATGTTAACAGCACCTTTGTTACGTACAAACCTTAGAATGCTGCAACAGGCATCAAAGTACGACCCTGATGGATCTTTATTGGGAAATGACATTAGAAAATATCAGAACACTCTTTCTCAAATTGATACAGATAATAATAATCGTGCCCAGAAAGTTAAAGAGTTGACAGCAGCACAGCAATTTGTGGATGCTCAAAAAACTTTAAATGTAATTAAGCAGACAGACCCTGATTTCCCTGGTCTATCACAGCTTAATAGTCAATTTGCAACAAGCTATGGCATTTTTCTGGAAAAAGCTATTGTAAATAATTATGATCTGGGAAAAGTTGAAGATGCCAGGATTGTTATGAAACAGTGGCAGTCCCTTGGTTTTTCAAAAGCTGACCAGGACAGGCTGCATGCAATAGTAAAAAAACAGGAAATTAATGTTCTTACAAAACAGAGCAGACAGCTTATCAAAAAGAAACAATACTATATAGCTTTTATGAAATTAAATAAAAGTCCCTTTAAGGCAGATATGCAGGAGATGATAAATAAAATTCGTAATGACGGTCCACGGTTTTATTTGGAACAGGCCCGTAAACGATATGCCAGCGGTGATAGCAGCCGTGCATACCTTGAGGCTGTAAAAGGTAAAGAGTTAAATCCTGATTTTCCTGGCATGTTTGAAATGCATCGGGACCAGCGGGATAAAATTCTTTCAAAGGTTCAGCAATATATTGCAATTCCAGCATTTGATTCTCCAAAAGACAACCCTGATATTGGGACTCAATTTTCAGATGCATTAATCAGTTATCTGTTTCGTATCTTGCCCTATGGCATTAATATTGTTGAACGGGGGAAGATTGATATCCTGCTGCAGGAACATAAAAGAGAGTTTTCCCAGGTTGCTGATATTTTAAATGTTGATTTTATAGTAACCGGCAATGTATCACTCCTTAAAATTGACAGACAGGATAATAAAAGTCAAAGTACAGTCAGAGCGCCCATTGGTGAAAAATTCATTGTCAATCCAGAATATGAAGCTTTTTTGCAGGCAGGCACAGGACAGAATAGTACAGTCAAACCTCCTGTTAAAACCATAAAAATTAAAGAGTATGGAAATTTTACAATTAACCAAGGAAGCAGCACAATCAAGGGTTTTGCAGGTATAGCCATAAGAATTTTTGATACCAGTAAGGGGCGTATTACATATGCCCAGGAATTTAATGCCAACTATCAGGCCACAGATGATTACAAGGACGCTCTTGAAATTGCAGGTATTGAAGGAGATCCTCTTACGTTACCCACAAATACGGAAATCAGGGAAAAACTTCGCAAACAGATTGTTAAACAGGTGGCTGATATTGTACAGCAGCAATTTGAGAAGAGAGAGAAAAGCTATTTAAAAAGTGCCCGATATCATTTAAGCAGGAGAGAAAAAGATATAGCCATCAAAAAACTGGCAAGGGGTTTTCTGTACTGTGTCAAGGCTAAAATTGATTTTAAGGATTCTGATTTTACAGAGATCAGAGAAAAAATTATTGAGTTGACAGAAACAGATTATTTATAAATTCGTTTAGTCTGTTTGATCAACAAGGAGGCTTTTATATGGTAAAATTTATTACCATTTTTATACTGTTGTTATGCTCCATTGGGTGTGCTCCACTTGATACTCAGGATAAACTGGATTCTTTAGAAATTTTTCCAGTAGTTTTTCTTGATGATAAAATTGAGACTGCCTTGGAATTGATTGACCATCGCTCTGAAAGACTGCCATCAGGTCATGTCAATGTCATGTTAAAATGTATTAGTAAAAATAAGAAAAAACCCATCTGGATAGATTGGAAGGTTGTTTTTTCAGACAATCGCAATATTAATATTGAAGAGAGTGAATGGCACACTGATTATCTATCGCCAAGATTGGAAAAGACGCTGCAATTAAGCAGTATGCGAAGAGATATCACTGTTTTTAAGTTTTTAATTCGAACTCCGGTCAGGTGAAATATATGAAACAAATATTCAGCAACCAATATTTGATGTTAATGGGTTATATGTTACTGGCAACTCTTTTTTTAACAGGTTGTGTACCAGAATCACCACCTGTAAATGATATGATAGAACCCAAACCAATCGGATATATATCAGACAGTACAGACCAGCAAGGAGGCCAACTGCCTGAAAATGTTGTCCGCAAGGCTTCTGAAATACATGAAGGTTCCATGTTGCCCTCTCAATCTCAAATGAATGCTCAAAAGAGTGCTGTTGAAGTTGAAACGCAAACCAGCATTCAGGCAACAACTATTGTATCAGATACAGCATCTGGTATTACTATGATTCTTGGTCCTGTCAATGCACAAAGAGTTATCAATGAAGAGGAAGTCTCCTCTGATGCAGGTCAAAGTATAAGAGAGGTGATTAGTCAAGTTTTAACATCAAGCAGTGATATAACTCTTTTTGATGCCCCTGAAGAGCGACTTGTTGATGATTCTCCAAGACCTGATCTGGCCCGTAAAGGGGTGAAATTTGTGATAAAAGGTGTGGCAAGTACCAGCAGGGATTCAGGAGAGACAACTGTATTTCTCCGAGCTGTGAATACAATGACAGGAAAAGTTGCCATGGTTGCTTCGGCACGTGACAAATCACGCAATCAGGCAGCAGAACAGACAGCCAGAAATTTATTACAAAAAATAACAGGTGCACAATGATGAAAAAATTAATTTTATTTACTACTATAGTTTTATGTTTTCAGTTGCAGGCTTGTACTGGTACGAAAAAAAAAGTTAAACCAGTTACTGCTGCCACTCAGGTACGTCCTGTTGAAGCTTTGCCTACACGAGTTGCAGCGGATACAATAACTGTTGCTCAGTTTCGTTATGTAAGTGATATGATGGCAAGGGATCTTGTAAGACAGCCATTTGTGGTACGGGCAGCAAGACCACCCATTGTTACTGTACGGAAAATCCAAAACAAAACCGGTATCTATATTGATGAGCAGATTTTTCAGGAGACAATCAGGGCAAAATTAATGCAGAATGCCGGTGGAATGCTATTGTTCAGAGATGATGTCTCCTATAAAGATATTATAAGGGAACGGGTTCGTCAGAGTAATGAAGAGATGGTTGTTACTCTTACAGACACTGAACTGACAACAATTACCCATGACAGGGTAAGGGAAAGTGAATTTGAAAGCGGATCACTGAGCGGTTCAAGCGGAACTGGTGAACAAACCCGTAATATTGAAGAAGAGAGTACCGTGGATATGAGTCAGACAGCTTCTGTGAAATCAAAGATAGCAGCAGCAGACTATTTTTTACGCGGTATTATTTTTCAGGTTAATGAACGGGATATGACCAAAAAAAATAGAGGAATGAGTTATTTTCAGTATCAGTTCAGGGTTGTTGATGCAAGAAACGGATTAATTGTATGGGAAAAAATGATGTCCAGTAAAATGGCTGGAGAGTATATGCTTCAACCTAAAGCTGCTGCAGCTGCAAATCCTAATGCACCAGCAGGTCAGGCTCCGGCAGGATGGCCCACTGGGCCAGCTGCCCAGCCAGGAATGATACCCGGTCAGGTCCCAGGTCAGATACCCCAGACAGGAATGCCGCAACAGGGGTATCCACAACAAGGTTATCCACAGCAGGGATATCCTCAACAGATGCAGCCACAGAATCCAATGCAGCAGATACAGCAGTTTCAGCAGCAGATGATACCTATTTTGCAACAACTTAAAAAATAAACCAAAAAATATAACGGGGTATGCCAAGAAACATGAAGATGATAACCAGGAAGGTTCCCCAACTTAGAAATAGATCAGATTGTAGATCAAGAATCGCAATATATGTTGCGATTCTTGTCTGTTTTTTTTCCATTGCAGGCTTTGCAGCTGCCAGTGATCCTTACATTGTTTTTAAGGCCATTGAGCCTCGTAGCTCTTCTGAAACTTCTGTTAAGCAGTGGAAAACGACCGGTCTATCCCAAGATGCTGCAGAGGCTGTACACGCATATGCTAAAACTCCAAATGCTGCAACCGGCATGGGAATCCTGGAGTATTATAATGATTTTGCAGGAGATAAAAACCAGGCTGCAAAATACAAAGCAATACGTGAGTTATGTTTTAAGCAGGATCCTCAGCTTTTTCAAAGTATTGATGCTCTTAAATATGAAATCGTCATGCGAACTCAAAAAAGGCTTGCACAAAGATTTGCAAAGGATGGCGGAATTGAAAGTGCTCTGCGGGTCGGTTCTTCGGCAGAACGCCACAAAGCCTGGCTGAAATGGGCACGAGGCGGGAAAAATATGGATGCCATGCCTCTCCTTGATTCCAATAAACAGTTTTCCAGTGATGATGATATTACCAACTTTCCAGATGCAAAAAAAGGAGAAGCAGACCCCACCCTTGCCGAACGTTTAAACGGTAAAACAGCGGCTGAAGAGTTTGTAAAAGCCTCCATTGAATTGGGATTTAAAAAAGGACTTGATCCAAGATCAGCACAAATAGAATTTTTATCACCCACAAAAACTTTTGATATTCTGATGATTCAGCATCCAGGCGAATTTGCGCCTGTTAAACCCAATTTCATGGCAGAGTGGACAAGTTCGGACCAGGAAAAATATAACGGGCTTTTTGCAGTGGAGCAGCTCCATGCGTGGGCTTTGCAAAAAGGAGTGATTACAACTAATGTTGATGATCCCCAAAGTTCCACTGTATCATATGCCAAATATGCAAAAGCTCATAATGACCCTGACAATCCAAAAGGTTTTACAGATCATGGGCTTTTTGCATGGATGGCAAATAATAATCGTCAGATATTTGAAACCCATGAGGGTGATTTAACAAGTCTTTCCAAATACACAGCAAGAATGATTGCAGCATGGCGCGTTTTGGGTTTAGATCCTCCTAAAGGTGATGCAGCAATGTATGAAATGGCAGAGAAAATATATAATCCCCCAGAAGGATTTTCTCCCCCTGCTGATGCCCTTGAAAAACTTAAAAAATATAATAAAGCTTTAATTGTAAAGGCCCATACACAAAATTTAGCTGTGATTAAAACAAAACTGGTCGCAGCAATCAGGGAACGTAATAAAAACCGTCCCACAGATAGAGGACTGAATTTTGAGGCTTTTGATCTTAAAACACTTGTGGCTACAGATGAAGATTTACGAAAATCTGTTAATTCTCTTGCTGTTGCCTATTCCAATATCAATGATGATATGATTCAAGAGCTTGAGATTGAAATCGTGAAAAAGATTAATGAGACAGGAGATATAAGCAAACAAGGAACGCCCCCAGAATATACAGCTCTAATATCAAAACATATTCTTAAAACCCTTGAAATTGCTAAAACATCTGCTGCTGCAAGCAGAACGCAGATAGATGCATTTTCCTATCTGCGCAATGAGCTTGATCAACAGGTTAATAAACATATCACAGATGTTAACCAGAGGCTTAATCTTGATACCTATCTTTTAAAAGTTGCTAATTTGGAATTTGCAGATCACGAGCTGCGTCTTGACTTAAAGAGTGGACGACCCATTTTGGCGAAAAGAGCAATTCTTCCAGACGATGTTGCAACTGATATGCGCCGTCTTGAAGCCTTGTGCTCATTATTTGGCTGGAAAGAGGTAGATATGGCGGCAAAGGCAAAAAACTATTTTGAAGCAGGAGATCCCGAAATAGCAGTACGCATGGTAAAACTGCTTCGTGAAATGGGAGAAGTAGCCACTGCCAAACCTGTCATTATATCTTATACTGATGCTGATGGAAAGACTGTAACAAAAAAAGTAAAGGCTTCAGTTTATAAAACAGGAGCAAATGCAGGTTTTCTTGCCTTTAAAGCAGCACTTGCAGGATGGAAAATATGGGGAGATGCTGCCGACGGCAAAGCACTTTATGAAAATTTGGTAAAATTCACTTCTGGGGCAGGCAAAAGTCCAGAAGAGCTTGCTACTGTTCAATCCCAGATTCTTGCAAATGCAATTAATCTTTCTGAATACGGTAATATCAATGTCATGGGCGGCAACTATCTTGCCTCCCTTGCGACAATGGCTGGCAACAATTTCATGGATGATAAACTTTACACTAACCTTGCCCAGGTATTATTTCAAGATCTCACTGTGATGTACCAGCCCCACCTTGCCTATGCCTATGCTGTGCATGGCATTGCCTCCTGGGGATGGGACAAATATTCTTTGTCAGCTTCCAAGGGTGAAATTTTTAAATTTTTCTTGGAAAATGGTATCTGGCAGTATTTTGATGAAAATGGCAAAAAAACCGATGATCCTGCCAAGCGTGATCTCAGCAAAACTCCTGAGCTGATAGGCTATGTAAAGTGGGATGGTAAAGATTATATAGAAAAAGTTTTGGACAAAAATGCAAAAGAACTTGCCAAAATTTTGTCAGGAAAGGTCAAAGACGGGATTATGCTTATAACAAGTAAATATAAAGTTGATCCCCGCCTTTCTTTGATGGATATTGCCTATAAGAGCGGTTATATTGCACAAGACAAGATGATAGATATTGATACCAAAGCCATAACAGGTGTTTTTAATTACTGGTCTATTATCAACCTTCCTCTTATTTTAGCTAACAGCAGTTACTGGACAAAACAGTGGCTGGAAGATTACTATGGCGTTCTTGTACCTACCAAAGAGGATGCTATTGTTATTTCCGGAAAAAAAGAGCGCCTGATACAGATTGCCAGCGGTTCACAGCAAGGATGGGGGACCTGGGCAGCCACCTGGGTAGATGGAGTGCGCTTTGGTGTAATGAAAAACCTTGGCTACCTTATGCAGGATTTCTGGGTTAAACGACAGGTTCTGCTTGAACAGGTAGTGCTGCCGGCAGTTATAAAAGAGGCAGCCCAGCAGAAGATGAAAGAGAGTATTCAAAATGTGAAAGTTGAGGATTATCTTGCTGAACTTGATAAATTAAAAAAAAGAATGATTGAGCTTGATAAAAGAGTATGGAAAGAGATTGCCCGCTCTGCAGATCCTTTTATCGATGTCGGTTATAGACCTGAAAAAGATATACCAATTACAGATCAGTGGTGGGAATCCATCAAACCACAGCGTGACACATTAGAAAAATGTGTTAAGTGGCTGGAAACAAATAAAAACCTTTCCGATGAAGATGCCAATGCCATTGTTAAAAAAGATTTTCCAGAGTCTTATCTTGAAATTGTCAAAAGCTATTACAGGATTAAAAGTTATCTTGGATACGGCGTTACAGTTGAGACAAAAGATGATGTGCCAAAGCTTGCCAGATATACCATTGGTGATATCACTGATACTTTGCTTAAGCATGAGAAAGTCTATGATGGTATCTTAAAAACCCTTGATGACACAAAAAAACTTGTTAAAAAACAGGGAAAGGGCCTGGATGTTTTTGAATACCATGTCCACTTGAAACCTATTCCCATATCCTGGTTTGGTGCTTCAACCCCGGCAGATAACAGTGAAAAAGTTTATGCGCCTTCTGATGTGGCTGCAATTGCTTCAAACTGGCAGGGTAAGTGGAAAGAAGAACCAATTAAGGTCAGTGCAGATATCGGGGCAATACTTATAAAAATGGGTTTTAAGCCTCCAGGTATCCCGGAAGATGCCTATAACTGGACAGATCCAATTCGAAAAACTACAGGAATACTCTATAACTGGTGGTCCAGTAATGGAGATGTAAAACTTGTTCCAAGTCACCCTCTTTGGAAAGATTGTGTACAGCTGCGGCTGCAGATACACAAACTGCAGAATATGCTGGGAAAACCAGAAGAAATCAGCAAAAATGAGTTTAATAAACCCATCAGCCAGATGGTGTTTAAAAAAATTGAATCAGATAAAAAAGATAATGCTAATTCAGATAATAGTAAAAAAATTGTCAACGTTCCGGTGGGTGTTACAGCAGGCAAACCTTTTGAACGTGGAGAGCAGATAAAAAAGCTAATAAAAGAGATGGAAGAAGATTATCAAAAGCTTTTAGAACTTGTAAACCAGCTTTTTGAAGTCAAACTTGATATAAGTCCATCCTCGGGCTTCCATCTTGGTAAAGAGATCACGGTCAGCATATCAACTGCAGCTCCAAAGCTTCATGGCATGGGAACAGGCGACCTTACCAAGCAGATTGAAAATTACCGGTATGAGATATATGGTCTTGAGCCAGGCGTGAGCGCTGGAGACTTGATTGTTAATGAAGTTATAAAAGAAAAGAGCTGGAAACATCATCTATCTGCCTCTGGTAAACAAAAACTAAAGGTGCAGATTCTTGGAAAAGACCATATCCCCTTAAGTGTCACAGAATATGAATTTTCAGCAGATCCAGCTTTTCTGCATGGAGAGCTTATTATACATGGTGATTTTAAAGCACCACCGCCTGTAACTATAAAATTTGGTAAAGATCCCTCATTAGAGCATATTATTGGCGATCTTGACACACCTGGTAATTTTAAGTTTAAAATAAAACGTGTTAACGATAATCTTTTTGATCCCCCTAAGGATGATAAACCAGCAAAACCACTTCTTTCCATGGCTCAAATTGATCAAATCAGCTTTAATAACAATATGTCATACTATGGCACAGGTATCAGTACAAAAACTTTTGCAAGTTCAAATAAATCTAAGATAACACAGAGTGCAAATATTTTTAATCTTGATAAACCCCTTGAACTTAGACTTCCTGTC
>JAOZRI010000292.1 GCA_029940235.1 Desulfobacula sp.
AGCAGATAGTTGCAGTTGGAAAAAGAGATGGTGTTATTGGAGTTAACTTTATGTCAAATACCTTAAAAAAAGCCCTTCAACTGCAACGCCTGATCATGTGGTGGACAATATCGAATATATTATTGGGCTGACAGGAATAGAACACGTGGGGCTGGGACCGGATTTCATAGAATACTTTTTGACTGATATTCCGTATGTCAAGGGATTGGAAACCCCTGTCGGCTTTCCTTTGCTTATCAAAACTCTTGAAAAACGCGTGTTTTCAAAATCAGATATTAAAAAAATAACTTTTGATAATTTTGCCCGGGTATTTTTGCAGGTATTGCAATAAAACTATAATTAAATTTAAATATGCAACAAAATCATCTTTTTTCTTGACTTTCATTAATCGCTTGTCTTATTGTCATACTAACTTGGGGTATCATGAAAAGATACTAATAATTCTAAATTAAAGGGGGATGTATGATCAATGCAAAAAAACAGTTAATATCAGCAATACGTTTGTGTAAGCTGACAAGTTTATTTTTAATGAGCATACTGCTTGTTTTTTTTGGCACAACCGGTTTTGGATTGAGTGCAGAAGCAAGCAAGGAGGCTAATGATGATTTTACTCTTGAAGATACCATTGTTACAGCTACCAAGCGTCCAGAAAAACTACAGGATGTTCCTCAATCAATCACTGCTTTTTCAACAGATGATATGAAATTTATGGGTGCCCAGGATTTCAGTGATATGATTGAATCTGTTCCAGGTGTGGAACTCAGGAGAACACAAGCCGGGGCTGGCTCAGTCACCATACGCGGGATTGCAGAAATGTCATCGGTTGCAGGAGGTCCTGGAGCATCTGTAGGTTACTATCTCGATGAACTGCCCTTGACCATGGCAGGCTATTTTCCGGATATAGCAAATTTTGATATGGCACGGGTTGAAGTTCTGCGCGGTCCCCAGGGTACTTTATTTGGTGAAGGTTCCATGTCTGGAACCATTAGAATGATTTCAAACAAACCAGATTCCACACAATTTGACGACTATGTGGAATTAATATATTCAAATACAGAACAAGGAACAGACAATTACGCTGCCAATGCAATGTTAAATGTGCCATTGATCAAAGATAAGCTGGCTTTTCGACTGGTCGCTCTGTACGATGATCAAGGTGGATATATTGACCGGACAGACCCTGCAACCGGTGCTGTGCTTGAAGAAGATATCAATGGGAATGAAACCATGGGTGCACGTCTGGCTTTGCGTTTTACGCCGTCGGATAAGCTGACTATTGATTCAACTCTCTTGTATTCAGAATCTAAAAGGGAGCGGTGGAGCCAGGCAACAAGTTCTATGACTATGTCCTCTCTTGCACCGAATTATTCAGATGATGATCTTTTAGGACTGAATATGACAATACAATATGAATTTTCCTTTGCCGATCTGATCTGGTCCACATCCTATTTTAATCGTGAGATGGCAGGCCCTGAAGATAACTCTGAACTTAATCCCACCATTGAGGGATTTAATGAGGTGATGGCTGGTCTGCTGCCCGCATTTGGCTTGCCGGGACCAACCTGGATCACACCGGATGGAGTGTATATTGACCAGATTATTGAATCAGAAGCCATTTCACAGGAGCTGCGGCTGGTATCAAATGGTGATAGCCCCTTGCAGTGGGTTTTGGGTGCTTTTTATAAAAAACAGGATCATCGATTTTTTTTTGATGCCGATACCATACCTGCCACTGATCCAGCTTATGAAGCTGCAATAGGACAATTACCGTTCCCGCCCTTTGCCGGTGCTGCCGCCTATTCATTAATAACAGATGCAACAGGTACCTATGAGCAATTTGCAGGATTTGGTGAATTATCCTATGATTTCTCAGAAAAATTGACTATGGCAGCTGGCGGTCGTTATTTTAAAGAGTACCGGGAAGCAACCACAGAAGCACATGGATATTTTCTCAGTGCATTGGGCTCTCCAACTGGTACTTTTACCAATGACGGTGACTCAACCGTCTTTAATCCAAAACTGCTGCTTCGGTATAAATTTACTGATAATTTGATGACTTATGCTCAATATTCAAAAGGATTTCGCAGTGGCGGCCAAAACGTTTTTCTACTGCCCGGAGCTCCTGTTTTTTATGAGCCAGAGACTTTAACCAACTATGAAGTCGGGTTTAAGAGTTTATTCTGGAATAATCGAGCCAGATTGAATGTAGCTGCCTATTACATGGAATGGAATGACTTGCAGGCAGAAACAATACAAGGCCCGGGAGGTGCAGGAGAAGCCATAGACAATGTGGGTGATGCCCATTCAATGGGGATTGATGTTGAATTTTTGCTCAGGCCTGTTAAAGGCCTTGAATGGTCATTAGGGGGAACTCTCCTTGAAGCTGAAACCGACGATGATTATATCATAGAAGGTACAGTGGTGCCTGCTGGTTCTCTAATTCCCAATGCTGCTGAAATTTCGTTCAGCACATCCCTGCAATATAATCATCTTCTCACAGAAGATCTGTGGGGTTTTGCCAGGGCAAGCTATTCCTATACAGGATCAGCCCGCGCTTTATTTTTGTCAAGCGGCATTAAAACACCATCCTATGAAGTTGTCAATTTCAGTGCTGGAATTGAAAAGGAAAACTGGCAACTGACCGTATTTGTCAATAATGTATTTGATGAACATATTATCTATGATTTTGGAGGTACTCAAACCACGGATTTATTTAATGATGTTCCGCTTTCTATAGTTGGCCGCCCGAGAACCATAGGTGTGAGCCTAAGGTTTAATTTTTAAACTTTTTTTATTTTGACGGGCATCACACTGGTTTTTATCAGTGTGATGCTAAATATTAAAAAAAATGATGATGAATTCTATATAATGCTCTATGACATGCATCCTGAAGGGCCGGGACAGGCCAGATTTTTCCCCAGGTTTTATAAAGAGAATCCCTGGGAGTTTCAGTGTGGGACAGGTACAATTGTAACAGGAATCGGCATGGCAGCAAGTTGAATGGGGAAGTCACAAAGCAACCCCTGATCCTTACTCAATACGAACAAGTGAATTAAATCTCAGCTTAAAGGATAACCATGTGGTTAGTGCAAGCTTCAGCCATAATATCATTGAAATTTTGTCTGAAGGCAAAGTAACAATTCCGAAATATTAATGATTTGAAACAATTACAATATAAAAGGAAATCATTATGAAAAGATTTGCTGAGCAGAGACCGTTTTTATTTTTTTACACCCTGGCACTTGTCATTTTCACTGGCGGCCTTGGGATAGCCATTGTTTATATGCCTGATTTTCTGGAACTGTTTGCGGCAAAAATGGAGGAGCTTGGATCAAACCACAGCAATATTTTTATAACCATATTATTGATGTTTGATAACCCTCTTTTTATACTTGGATTTATTATTCCAGGTGCTCCTGCCATTGCAGCAATTGTAACCACAAAGCTAACCGGTAAACCTGGTGCTGTAAAAAAACTCTTTGGAAAGTTCAAGCCTGCAGGTGACGGAATAACCAGTAAGGAAGCCTTAACCCAATACAGCTTGCTGCTGGCTTATGGAATCATCGTTATA
>JAOZRI010000293.1 GCA_029940235.1 Desulfobacula sp.
AAATTCTTTTATCTGCAAGTTTTCTATCAAGGACAAGCTCCATATTACCTGTACCCTTAAACTCTTCAAAAATAACCTCATCCATGCGACTTCCGGTATCAACAAGGGCTGTAGCAATAATAGTAAGACTGCCTCCGTCTTCAATATTTCTTGCTGCACCAAAAAATCTTTTTGGTCTGTCAAGTGCATTGGAATCCACGCCACCGGATAAAATCTTGCCCGAAGGAGGCATTACTGAGTTATAAGCCCTTGCAAGCCTTGTAATACTGTCAAGCAGGATAACAACATCATGGCCCTGCTCTACAATTCTTTTTGCCTTGGCAATCACCATCTCTGCCACCTGGACATGACGTTCTGCGGGTTCATCAAAGGTCGAACTTACAACTTCTGCATCAACATTGCGTGCCATATCTGTCACTTCTTCAGGACGCTCGTCAATAAGAACAATCATGAGAACAACATCTTTATGTGCTTTTGCTATGCTGTTGGCAATATTTTGCAGCAGCATGGTTTTTCCAGCTTTTGGAGGAGAGACAATCAAACCGCGCTGACCAAAACCTATGGGTGACATCAAATCGATTACCCGCATGGAATAATTATCAGATTCTGCTTCAAGATCCATTTTTCTTTCAGGATATAAGGGTAGTAAATTATCAAATAAAATTGTTTCAGCGGCTTTTTCAGGATCCTTGAAATTAACAGCTTCAACTTTGAGTAAGGCAAAATAACGCTCGGAATCTTTGGGCTGCCTTACCTGACCAGAAATTGTATCACCGGTTCTCAGATTAAATCTTCTGATCTGGGAAGGAGAGACATAAATATCATCTGGTCCTGGAAGATAATTGTATCCCGGTGCCCGCAAAAAACCAAAACCATCAGGAAGAATTTCAAGAGTACCTTCACCATAAACCTGATTATCTTTTTCAATATTTGTCTGGAGCAAAGCAAAAATCAAGTCCTGCTTTTTAAGGCGGCTGATTCCTTTAATTTTGTATTTTTTAGCAAGCTTGGTAAGCTCGCTGATCTTCATCTTATTTAATTCTACAAGATTCATTCATTCTCCTGAATTCGGGTTTTTATTTTATGTGGGTTTTTTATTTTTTAGATAAACTTAAGTTTTGCGGTACGCCTTTTTGCAGTCTGAAAGCCAAATTGACATAAAAAAAACAGACAGGTATTTGAAATTGTATATTTAATTTAATAATTAATAGGACAAAAACCTTAAAATGTCAAGAATTCTTTTCATCAAGCTGCCATGTGCGACGCGCAATAGATATTTTTAATTATTTTTTATAAAAATTGCCTTTGAATTTTATCAAAAAGATTTTGAACAGATTCAAATAGTTCTAAGCTATCTCCACTATTTACTATAACATGGTCAGCTTTTTTTTGTTTCTCTTTTTGCGGCATCTGAAGATCAAGCATTTTTAAAGCATCTTCTCTTTTTACACTGTCCCTGTCACAAATTCTTTTAACAAGATCAACATCTTGTGCAACAACAACAATTGTGGTATCAAAATCATGTTCCATACCAAGTTCAAACAGCAAGGGTACTTCCACAGCAACAGCTCTTTTCTTTGAATATTTTGCAGTTCCCATCTGAAGAACCATCTCTTTGTTAATTTGAGGATGTAAAACATCTTCCATCTTTTTGCGCATTAAAGGTTCATTAATAATGATAGCCCGCAGCTTTGCTCTATCAAGTGTCCCATTTTTATCAACTATTTTTTTACCAAATAGCCCAACAATTTTTTCAAAACCAATAGTTCCCGGCTCCACAATCTGCCGGGCTATAACATCACAATCTAAGACAACAAGACCTATTGTTTTAAAATGCCGACACACAAGGCTCTTGCCCGAACCTGCTGATCCAGTAACAGCAATTTTTATAATATCATCATTCATAAAGATTGACTATAATACTATTCCATGCTAATTTTCAAGGTTGTTTAAAATTAAAAATTGAAAGGATTTTACACGATGGAAAGAACATTATCAATAATCAAACCCGATGGGGTAAAAAAAAATGTAATTGGTGAAGTAATCAAACGATTTGAAGCGAGTGGTATTAAAATCTGTGCCATGAAAATGATCCTGTTAACAAAAACCCAGGCTCAAGGCTTCTATGCTGTCCATAAAGAACGTCCGTTTTTTGACAGCGTAACAAATTTTATGACTTCAGGACCAATTGTTGTCATGGTGCTTGAGGGTGATGATGTAATTGCAAAAAATAGAAAACTCATGGGTGCTACAAATTTTGAAGAGGCTGAAGAGGGAACCATTAGAAAGGATTATGCAACAGATATTGAAAAAAATGTTGTTCATGGTTCTGATGCTCCTGAAACCGCTGCTTTTGAAATTGGATATTTTTTCAACGATCTTGAGATCCAGAAGAGATAATTTCCAGTACCCATATACCAAGACCCGCTGTCACTGCTTGCAAACCAGCGGGCTTATATTTTTATAACCTTCAATATCTATACTGGTATGCTCAAAACCTAATTTTACAAACTTTTTTAAGATATCTATCCTGATATTATTGCCCAATATCTTTTCAATCTCTCCGGGATCAACTTCGATTCTGGCTGTTTTGCCAAGGCATCTTACCCGTATATGAGAAAACCCTGACTCCTTTAAAAGATTTTCCGCTTCTTCCACCCTACCAAGCTTTTCAATGGTTATTCTGTCGCCATATGCAATTCTTGTTGCAAGACATGATTGTGAAGGCTTATCCCATGTCTTAAGACCCATCTGTTTTGACAGTATTCTAATATCTTTTTTTGAAAACCCTGAATCGGCAAGAGGAGATATAAATCCCAACTCTTCAGCAGCTTTTAACCCTGGTCGAAAATCCTTTAAATCATCAAGATTAACTCCATGAACAAGGGTTTTGATTCCATATTTTTTTGCAGTATCTTTTATCAAAGAGAACATCTGTTTTTTACAAAAATAACAGCGTTCCAAAGTATTACAGATGATATTCTCATTTTTGAGGATATCCACATTAAGACATAGATGCCTAACACCGGTTAAGTCTGCAATCTTTTTTGCATAATCAATTTCTGATTGAGAAACAAATTGTGATGAAATAGTAATAGCAGTTAATTGTTCTGGCTTTATTTTTTTTAACACTGCAAGGAGCAGAGCACTGTCAGCACCACCAGAAAAAGCCAGTGCAAAAGATGAAAATTCAGTTAATCTTTTCTCAAGGTTTTTAAGTTTTTCCAACAATCTATTGTGCCTCCATCAATGGGTATAAATTTCAAATTTGCTTTGAGCATCACTAAGGTTGTCAATACATTCTTGAAATACCATTACCCGGAGCAATCTCTCTTTTAATCAATACTGTAACAGTCACTCATGCCTCCCATAGCTTAAATTTTAATGAAAATAAAAAAATACATCTCCTGCACTATATAACACAATTCAGCCCGTCTTAACAAATAGTGAGCTAAAAAATTTCTTGACTAAGAACTGGTCTTGATATATAAAAAACAACCATTATTCATCTTACTGGGTGATCGTCCAACGGCAGGACTACGGACTCTGACTCCGTCAATTAAGGTTC
>JAOZRI010000615.1 GCA_029940235.1 Desulfobacula sp.
CACCAACATCCCAGGGGCAGACATCTGTATCTGAATGCACCACATTGATATCTTCAGCAAGAAGTCCGAGCTCTTCTGCAACAATCTGGGCGGTTATATTGTCTAATCCCTGTCCCATGTCTGTACCGCCGGTAAAAATATCTACCTTGCCGTAGTCATCCATCTTTAAAATAGCACCGCATCCGTCAGAACCGTAAATCCTTGCACCGCCTCCTACATGAATCAGGGATGCAATGCCAGTACCAACTCCCTTTTCGCTGTTATTGTCAAATTTGAGTTCTTTTTTAACAGCATCAATACACTCCTCAAGTCCGCATGAGGTTATCTTCAGACCCTGGGGTGTTTCATCTCCACTGTGATTTTTGTTGATTTTTCTGAATTCAATACGATCAATATCTGCTTTTTCTGCCAGAATATCCATACTACTTTCAATGGCAAAAGTGGCCTGGGGGTTACCATAGCCTCTCATTGCCTGGGAATAGGTGTTGTTTGTGTAGACACATTTTGCATTATATTTTACATTCTCAACTTTATAAAGAGAGCTTATGGGCATCAACATGACAGAAGGTGTGGTAGCTCCCCAGGAAGTGTGAGCGCCATTATCCAGCACCATTCTCATATCCCTGAATGTGAGTTTTCCGTCTTTGTCACAACCTTGTTTGATATAGATGACAGTAGGCTGCCTTGTAGATGTTGCAGTGAATTCTTCCACACGATCAAAAACAATTTTTACAGGTTTTTTGCATTTGTGTGCCAGAAGAATTGCTATATGTTCATAGGCATAAGTATCAAGTTTGCTTCCAAAACCGCCACCTATAATAGGTTTTATCACTCGGGCACGTTTGTTTTCAAGCCCCATGGCTTTTAAGGATTCAAGAAAATCTTTTTGAGCCAGAGAAGGAATCTGTGTGTTGGAGTATATGGTAAGGTTATCAGCAGCATCAAACAGTGCAATGGCACCACTTGTTCCCATGCAGCAATGGGTAACCCATGTTGTAGTAAATTTATCTTC
>JAOZRI010000294.1 GCA_029940235.1 Desulfobacula sp.
ATAAATTTAGAATCAATCTTTGCAGTCATGATGCCTATGGTATTGACAGCGTACGAAACCCGCTTTGGTCGGTCTATTGGAAGATTGGCAAGCATGATAAAACGGTTAAAAAATTTATTGGCCTTGGCTTTAAAACCGGTGACACCATTGGGATTGATATAGATGCTGAAGGTCTTCCTGTGGTCTACAGACATTGATCGAAAAAAGATCTTGTTGATTTAAATTACTTTAATTTGAGTTGTTGTCTTCCTCTGTTACAGTATAAAAAGTTGCAAGTTCCTCAAGTTTTTTTGCAACATCAGCTCTATGGGGGATATGTGCAATGGATCTCTTGTCCGGCAGTTTTTCAAAAGTATTTCCCACTTCATCAACAGCAAGCTGGATAGTCATTGTTATATTATCATACACAGACTGTTGCATACCTTTAAGCTCAGGAGCCTTAAGAATGGTAGAGATAATAATTTTGCCTACTTCTAAAATAGCATTGCATACTTCATGGGATTCAAATCCTTCCCGAAATCTTATTGGTACTAATATATTCTTTAAATAATTGAGCAGGATAAATCTATCATGATTTCTGACAGAGGCGGTAAGTAATTGATAAAATACACTTATATCCCAGTTAAGATTTTCAATCCTGGTGTTTTGATAATGTGAGAATTCCTGTTCTCTTTTTTTGTCCAACAAGGATTCTTTGATATTAGTATTAATGTTGTCTTTTAATTTTATCATTACTTCATAAATGATATAACTCTCTCGCTTAGAAGTGCGTAATAATGCTATGGTATTTTTTGAACGAAATTTATCGGGATTGCTCTTCATTGTCTCAATAATATACAGCAGTCTGCGCAATATGCCAAAACGCGGTGTTAGCTTCCAGTTAAGAATTTTTCTTGTATATGAAGAATCAATGGTAAGAGTTTTATCAATATATTTCATCATCCAATATTTTTCAAATGGTTTTATTCCTATAATGGCCCCCCAGATTAAACGGGCTACCACTCCAACTGTTGCAATGGGAGAAGGTATAAATATTGGGTTTGTTTTATTCCCAAAAAAATATTTTGTTGAAAACTCAAAGAGTTCTTTATGTGAAATAGCTCCATCTGGGCTGGCAATATATACATCATACACTGGAAGTTTTTCACTTTTAAGAAATATTGTTAATAAAACCTGACAAAGGCAGGTGGAATGTATATATGGTATTGCAAATTCTCCTTTGCCGGCCAATATATTTGAATCCCATTTTTTTGACAGACATGTTTTTAAGAAAATATATAATGGTCCATATTCGCACCAGTCAGTAAAAACTGCTGCAAAGCGTACAATAGAACAAGGAAAATATTTTGAGAATTTTTTTACCAGTTTTTCACCCTCTTTTTTACTCCTTGCATATGGTTTGTTGGAATCAAGAAGGCTTTTTTCATTAATATTTTCATTTTTGGCAGGAAATTTGGATGCTGCCACAGAACTTGCAAATATAAAACGCTTTATCTTTAATTTTTTTGCATATTCTAATATATAAAGGGTGCCATTTATATTTGTTCTGGTGTATTCTTTATTCTCTGTATTATCAAAATCATAATAGCCGGCAAGATGAAGTACAAAATCTATTTTTTCTTTTATGTTTATATTTAGAACTTGATTAAGATTTTCCCGGTTGCCAATATCTACTTGAATCCATTTAATATTTGGATGCTCATTAATTTGAACTTCCATTTGTGATCGTCTGGCAATTGCAAATATATTGAACCGTTCTTTTGCAGCATCAAGAAAACTTTTTCCCACAATTCCCGAAGCGCCGGTTACAATGATATTTGATAATTCAGATTTCATTTTTCAATAAATTCTTTTTGTTGATCATAAAAAAGATATAATAATAAAATTGCCATAGCACAATCTCCAAAGCCGGAAAGCAGTACACACACGATTGAATCGAAAAAAAGAAAATAGATGAAAAGGAACAGGGTGGCTATTATTTTAATAACAATAAAAAAGATGACAAGGGTTTTAAAATTGTCATAATTAAATAGAGGAAGAATATAGCAGATACTCAGTATAATATGAAATACTCCAGCCTGTGCCTGGAAGAACCTTTCATTGACAAAATTAAATCCTAAGTATTCCATCAATTCTCCTGGAAAAAGTATGAGCCCAATGCCTACCAGGAATGAGTGAAGAGAGATGAGAGATAATACAATGAATAAACGATGCTTTTTTTCTATTAAAGTATTCATTCTCTTTTTTATACCATGGCTGGACATCCCATGGCAAATAGCCAGTAAAATTTATTGTCTGGGTTTTATTTTTTTTAAAGAATATAGATCTATGAAGATATGAAAAAAAATTTTAAGTTTTAAATGTCAATTTTTACCATGGGATGGTATTGTTCAAGCGTGAGTATTACTACTGACACCCCAGGTTTTCAGTTTTTGTAAAACCAGTTGTGTCAGTGTATCAATCTTGGAGTTTATTGTTTTTGATAATTGCATTTCCATCTCAATTTTTTCAGGCTGTATTCCAATAAGACACAGGTCGTCCGGTGTCTGGTCAAGAAGTTTTGCATAACTTAAAACATCTTTTAGCCCAAGGTGGTGCAGGGACATTTTTGTGGTGAAAAGGGTCAGGATGTCATCATTTTCAATGGTATCAATAAATCCAGGATTTTTTTCAAAATCAACAGCATCCACAATTATCATTGTGTTATATTCATAAAAAAAGGAGAGAAGGTCCATGCCCATATTGCCCCCGTCTATGAGGGCAATATGGGGATTAAAATCATATTTTTCCAACTCTCTGATAATATGGACACCGATACCTTCATCCTGCATGAGAATGTTACCAATGCCCATTACCGCAATTTTTGTTTTGTTCATTTATATGAAACTTAGAAACTTGAAATTAAAAAAAATCAAGTTTCATCCTTAGTTGTGGGCGGTACTATTTCAAGACCGCCCGTGTTGGTTATAAGACATCTACTTTTACAATATCTTTGTTTTTATTATCATGCACATGTATGGCACAGGCAAGACAAGGATCAAAAGAGTGAACAGTCCTTAAAATTTCAAGGGGCAGTTTTTCATCTGCCACAGGATTGCCTACCAGAGATGCTTCATAGGGTCCTGGCATATCATCCTGATTCCTGGGACCTGCATTCCAGGTGGAGGGTACAACACACTGATAATTTTTAATTTTACCATCTTTTATGACAACCCAGTGGGAGAGTGCTCCACGGGGAGCCTCATGGAATCCAAAACCTCGCTGCTCTCCTTTTGGAAAGACAGGTTCATTAAAAGTATCAACATCACCTGAAGAAATATTCTTGATGAGCAGATCATAATTTCTCTTCATCACACCATAAAGTGCAGCACATCGGACAGCTCTTGCTGCATGTCTTCCAAGAGTTGAATGCAGATGCTGAATTCCAGCCTTGATTCCTGCAAGAGCACTTACCTTTTCCAATGCAAGGTTTGCATATTTTTGAACATCTTTATTGCCTGAAACATACATTGCCAATACATTTGCAAGTGGTCCCACCT
>JAOZRI010000295.1 GCA_029940235.1 Desulfobacula sp.
CAGGATAGATTGTTTGAGTGAAGAGAACCGCAATCTTATCTGATTATTAAAAAAAGGAAACCTTTGAATAATACTTTATTAAAAAAGATGTTATTCAAAAATCTGAAATTGATATGAATTTTATATATAATATTTTTAAAGAAGTGTGGCACATCTATCTTGATGTATCCATATTCATGCTGTTTGGATTTTTTGTTGCGGGTTTATTGTATGTTTTTTTTAAGGCAGATAAAATTAAAAAATATCTTGGAACAGGCAAAATCAAACCAGTATTTCTATCAGCTCTTTTTGGTATTCCCATACCTCTGTGATCATGTGGTGTCATACCTGTGGTCACAGGTTTAAAAAAGCAGGGGGCAAATAATGGTGCAGCACTTTCATTTATGATTGCAACCCCTGAATCAGGAGTTGATTCCATTGCTGTCTCCTGGGCAATGCTTGATCCTGTCATGACAATTGTCAGACCCATTGCAGGATTTATCACTGCTGTCTCTACGGGAATTGTTGAAAACTATTTTGGTCAAAAAGAGTATCCAAAAAACACTGAACAACAAGAGTGTCAAATTCAATCCTGCAAACCTGACGAAACCATATCAGGCAGCACTTGAGGTTGCTCCACACCAACGGATACAGTTGTATCCAACAGTGATAAAAAATTACACTTAAAATTAATAGATGGAATGAAATATGCCTTTGGTGATCTACTCCCGGACATTGCAAAACCATTTGTTATTGGTATTTTTATTGCAGGTTTTATAAGTTTCTTTTTCCCTGAAGATCTTACAGTCTGGGCTAATCAACATCAATTTCTATCCATGTTGATGATGCTTGCAGCCGGCATCCCCATGTATGTATGCGCAACCTCTTCAACCCCAATTGCTGCTGCATTGATAATAAAAGGATTAAACCCTGGAGCTGCCCTGATATTTTTACTGGCAGGGCCTGCTACCAATGTGGCAACAATTAACGTGGTAAAAAAGATTTTTAATACAAGAACTCTTATTATATATCTGTCCATGATTACCATCTGTTCTCTTTCCATGGGATTTTTTGTAGACTGGCTTTATCTATTCATGGATATAGAGGCAAAGGCTGTGGTGGGGCAGGCATCTGAAATTATACCCTATGGCCTGCAGCTAATCTGTGCAGTAATTCTTGCTTTATTAATGGTATGGAATTTAATTAAGAAAAAATAAATTTTTTATTGCAAAATAGATCAGTGGAATGAATATGGCTGGCAGCATATTCCCCACCTTGAGTTTTTTTTCCCTTATCATATTCAAACCAATTCCCACAATCAAAAGGCCCCCAATGGCGGACATCTGACCTATTACAGCCGGAGTAAGCATCGGTTTGACAACTCCGGCAAGAAGTGTAATGGCTCCTTGATAAATCAATACTGGAACCGCTGAAAAAAGAACACCTATCCCCAATGAAGAACTTAAAAGAATACTGACAATACCATCTAAAGCTGCCTTTGCAAACAGTGTGTCATGATTACCGGTAAGACCGCTTTCAAGTGACCCTACAATGGCCATGGAGCCAACACAATACAACAATGTAGCAGTAACAAAACCTGCTGAAAAACCATTGGCTGATTTTGACAATCTTGTTTCAAGAAATTTACCCAGCTTTTCCAGATAATTTTCAATGCCAATCATCTCCCCCATTAGAGACCCAATGGCAAGGCTGATAATAATAATCAAAAGATCATTACATCCAAGCGCACCTTTGATTCCAACAAGAATAACAGCAAGACCAATGGCCTGCATCACAGTCTGATTGTATTTTTCAGGGATTTTATTCTTAAACCCGATTCCAACCACGCTGCCTGCAATAATGGTCAGACAATTTACAATTGTTCCCAGCACAATACCCCCACCAGCTTCTATTAAGAAGGACTTTTAATTTAACTTACTCTATTTTCAATATTATTACGTCTAACATACGACACTTTTTTTTGTTGGCAAATATTTTTTTTTCAGGGGTTAAAAATTTCAGGAAATCAGCATTTTAACAAGCTGTGCAAATCCAAAGCCACCCTCTTTTTTAGTTATCCAGGCAGGTTTGAATTCAAGGGTGTCTTTACAGGCAAGTACATTGGCAACACCAACAGAGTTGGGGAAATATTCAAACATGGGTTCATCATTGGGTGAATCCCCGGCAAAAACAACATTTTCCTTGATTAAATCAAGATCTGTTTTAAATATCTCTTTAAACAGTATTTTTGTCATGGAAAGCTTATCATAACTTCCAAACCATCCGTTGACATGAATAGAGCTTATCTTTGCTGTAGCACCCTCCTGCTCAAAAAGATCGACAATTTTATTGATCTCAGGTTGAGAAAGAGCTGGGACATCTTCGGAAAAATCAATGGCAAGGTCAGCTTCCCGGTATGGCTGATCAGCTGACACCACACACCCTGGAACCTGTTTTAAAATTTTTTGTTCTATGGCAGCAAGTTTTTTTTTATCCTCTGCCCGTTCCTGAGTACTTTTAAAATATCTTTTGATCATTTTTTTTGCATGGACATCATAGGAAAAATAGAGTGCTCCATTTTCACCAACAACTCCTTTAACAGGCCACATTCTTGCTATATGATCACACCAGCCGGCAGGACGTCCAGTAATTGGAATTACTTTTATACCTGCCTTATCAAGGTCTTCAAGAGCTTTAAAAGCAAGGGCAGGGATTCTTCCTTTATAGGTTATGGTGTCATCAATATCAGTGAGAAGATATGTAATGGAAGATCTTTTGTTCTTTGGAAAATTCTCTATTGGCTTCATGATTTTTTAGCAGTTATTTCTCTTTTTCAATCAGGCCTTTAACAAACCATCGCTGCATGAACAGCACTACAAGTATAGGCGGAAGCATAACAAGGACAGCAGCACCAAGGGCAATATTCCACTCGGGAAGATCATCAGCCTGGGGTATAAGATTTTGAAGACCGATAACAGCAGTTGTCATTTTGGGATTGGTTGTAATAAGCAGAGGCCAGAGATATTGATTATATCCATATACAAACTCAATAACCACAAGGGCGGCAATATTTGTTTTTGAAAGCGGGAAAAGGATTTTCCTGAAAAATGTCATGGGAGATGCGCCGTCAATTTTTGCAGCCTCACAAAGCTCTTCCGGCACAGTTAAAAAGAATTGTCTGAACAAAAAAGTACAGGTAGCAGAGGCAACAAGGGGAAGAATAAGCCCTGTGTAAGAATCAAGCAGGCTCCAGTTGAGATTGACACTGATTTCATGGCCGCTGAACCAGGTCATCAGAGCATTTAAATGCAAAAGATCCCATAGTGCCTGAACCGGGGTTAAAACATTGGCAGCCATTTCATAGGTTGGAAGAATCCTCACTTCCACTGGCAGCATTAAAGTACAGAAAACCGAAGCAAAAGCCACAACCCTGAATTTATAATCAAAGTAAACAATGGAAAAAGCGCCAATCATGGATATTGCAATTTTACCAATTGTGATCCCAGATGCCATTACAAAGGAGTTTAAAATCTGTGTTCCAAGATCTCCTCTTGTCC
>JAOZRI010000034.1 GCA_029940235.1 Desulfobacula sp.
TTTTATAAGACAATCAACCTTCCACTGGATGCTATAACAAATATTCAGGTTGTATATAAAATAGTTGCATAATCAACGATTTTATATAATATTATCTATTAAGAATTTTTGAATATGGCAGGTTATAAATAATAATATGGAAACATTTGAAGAAATTATTGATTCATCCATTGCATATCTCGTGGGAAGAACATCCAGATCAATTGTTAAAAGACTTAGTAAAAAGTTTGCAGATACTGATTTTAATGTAAGTTATGAACAGTGGAGTATCCTTGTGCATCTATACCGAAAAGATGGGCAGACCCAGCAGGAACTTGCAAGGGTAGCAGTCAAGGACAAAGCTGCCATTACAAGATTGTTAAATATTCTGGAAAGAAAGAATATCGTATTAAGAATCCCTGACCGCAATGACAAGAGAAGTAAACTTGTCTATCTGACCAATAAAGCCAAAGCTTTTAAGCCGAATTTAATCGCTGTTGTCAAAGAGCTGTTAAATGAGGCCGAGCAGGGTATTTCCCAAGATGAAATAGTTCATTGCAAAAACACTTTAAATAAGATATTTTTCAATATTGATCAATTGAATCATTAGGAAAGAATTTTTATGCCTGAAATCACATTTAATGCCTTCTCTTTTTTACAAAAAAAATTAAAGGCAAAGAAAATTGAATTTTCCAATGTGACCATGACGGTCACACCAGGAAGCTGCGCTAAAGATTTAATCCACCAGGTCAAATTGACCATGGAAGATGTTGAAGTTGTATTTATAAACGGAAAAGTGGCACCCTTTGATACTATTATTGAAAACAATGACCGTGTTGCTTTAGTGCCCCACGGAACACCTGGGCCATACAGAGTTTTACTGGGCTTTAAAAACAAAAACCTGTAAATTAGTCTTGTGGCACCAAGTGAAAATTATTTTCTGTATCCTGTTTTTCAATAACATAAATATTTTTTGTATCTTCTTTAATTTTCAAAAAAGAAAAGACACCCTTTAGTATTGTACCGGCAAAAACTTTTTGATGAATTTTTATTTGTGGATTGTTTTCCTGTTTTCTTTCCCATTCAAAAAAGGCAAACAGATCAATTTTATAACCAGCAATCTCTCTATTAACTTTCGGCTCAAGTCTGTTTATTTTTTTTTCAATTCTCTTAGTCTCTTTTTCATAATCTTTTTTTATTTTATTTAATTTTTTTAATGAAGCTACAGAAGACTTCACTCTTTTTTCAAAATTGTTAATCAAAGCTGCAATATTTTTTAATTTTTCTTTTTTAACTGAATCTTTTTTGTTTTTAAATTCCAGGGTAAGTGTTTGTTTTTTTATTTTTGCACGATCATGAAAAATTTTTAACTCAACCATTTTTTGAAAAGTTTTTTTTGAATAATTGTCATGGCTTAATTTTTTTTCTTTTAAGTCATCAAGAGGCCTGCTGATCTCTTTAATTCTTAGATTAATAACTCTTGCCTTTTCAAGAACATGATGTTCTGTACCAGCACCAAGTATGCATTTTTTTGTTTTATCACTTCCCACACCTGCAAGCTCAATACCTTTTTTGCCATACAGTGTTGAAGATATTATCCTGCATGTACCACTATCAATTTTACCGCTGCAAAAAATTTGAGAATCAATGATTTCATTTGCAATATATACATTTCCAAAGGTTTCAATTCTGCTATTATGAATATATCTTGCGTATATATCTCCCTGGGCACTTATGACAGAATCTGTAATACCAACCTGGGATTTGACATCACCCATGGCTTCAATATGGGCTCCTCTAATCTCCTGGGCATCCACATTCCCGGCATTTACATGGTAGGCACCTGTTAAAACACCTGATATCTTGATATTTGCAAAATCTTCAAGGGGACCATACCTAAGATCTGCATCCTCAAGAACATTGATGGCAGGATGAATAAATAGTTTTTTTTCAATGGATAAAGAGGGAAAACCTGTTTTGCCTGCAAAAGCTTTTTTATTGTCTTTTGAAAGCCTGGTGCCAGCAGCACACCTGAAAGCAAAACCATATCCTGTTGACTGTTCGACATTATTGCCAAACAGATCTTTTTTGATATAGGTGTCCCCTCCAAGACGCTGCTCAACCAGAGCCTCGCCTTTTTTTTTAATATCAATATCTATTTTATCAGTTGTAAAGTAGTAAGAGGCCTGCTTTGCTTTTATCAACTCCAGAGAAAAATCCTGTTTGGCTGCAAGGAAATTCTGATTTTCAAGGTCAAGATTGCATTGCAAAATAGCATCAGGGTATATTCCATACTTTATTCCCTTGTCGTCAATAGCTTGCTGAATATCTGATAATTTAATATTTGAAACACTCTTGTTGACTGCAACAATCGCTTCCATCTGATCCTTGCTGATATTCAACTCAAATGCATGATCACTCTCTTCATTTTCAATATTCTGTTTACGCTGCTGCTCTTTTAAAACCAAATTTTTCTGTTCCTGGGTTAAAAATCCAAATTCAACCATTATATCGCCAAGAATCCGAATTTTATTTTCCTTTTCAAACTCCTCTTCCTGGGTTCTTTGTGCGTTTTTTACCTCTTTCTTGGAAACAAGTCCTTTTTCAACAACACTTGCTGCAAATTCTTTATCCAGCACTTTGATCTGCAAGAACTGATTTTCATATTTTGAAAGGTCTACATGGGCATCTTTTGAGTCATCGGGTGTGGAATGAAGAATCTTTTTTGCCTGTTTATCAAGAAAGACCTGCTCCTTTAAAATTAAATTTCTCTGCTTTATTGTTATAACTCTATCTTCTACAAGAATATCCCCTATCAATTTTCTGATCCTTGCCCGCTTAAACTCCTTTTTTTGATATTCAAGAGCTTTATCGATATCAGCCTTGGTTGCAAGACCTTTCCCTATGGCAATTTTTCCAAACTCTTCACCCTGTTTTTTTATAATAAGATATTCCTGAATAAGTTTTAAAAGCCCAACCTGGTACTGTGTTGCAAATTTCTGGGTCAATAGCAACTGCTGGAAATCAGCTTTTATGCCCTCTCTCTTTTTAAGTGCATACAGTTTTTTAAGATGGGAATGCTGTTCGCCGGTGATTGTTCCATATTGCAGTGCAAGAGCAGGTAAAGACAAAGTTTGATATGATTGTTCCAAGATTAACTCTTTCAAATTTAAATATATTATCATTAAACCACACAGATTGTTATCAACAGATATGTTGTAGCAATCTGTGCAATAAAGATAGAAAATTTATGGGATAATGTAAATGCCTCTATGAATTAAATTTGATCTTATTTGAATTTTTAGTCATTAGACATTAAGCAAGATTTCTAATGTTTGCTAACAGGTTGAGACTTTGAAAAAAGCTTACCTCTAAAGCCAAGAAGCTATATCAATATAAGTTTCAAAGTGTTCTTTTAAAAGAGTGTAATCTTTCTCTTTAATCAAATGCATGTCTTTACAGGGATCTTTAATGTTAATACCAGCCCACTTTAACCATTTCTCCAAAACCTGGCTTGAATCAAAAAAACCATGGATATAGGTTCCTGCAATCTTATTATTGTCTGCCAGACATCCGTCTGTACCTGTACAGGTAAGGCTGTTCCTTGAATTAATTTTGAGCAAAGAAGTGCCCGCTTCAAGGTTTGTTGTCCCCATATGAATCTCATAGCCCTTGCCTTTTGCTTTGTCCCAAACAAACTCACTGATGGTTGTTGTCTTGGGTGATTTTAATATGGTTTGAACAGGTAACAACCCAAGAGCCTTTGTCATTCCAGGAGTTCCTTCAAGACCTTCAGGGTCATCAACAAATTCGCCAAGCATTTGAAAACCACCGCAGATTCCAAAAATACGTCCTTTGCTCTTATAAAAATTTTCAAGGGGCTCTTTAAAATTTTTCATTAACCATTCAAGATCTTTTCGGGTATTTTTAGAGCCTGGGATGATGACAGTTTTAAATTTTGATAAATATTCGGGCTTGTCAATGAAGATGGTTTGGAATTCATTAATTTTTGACAGAGCATGAAAATCAGTAAAATTTGCAATACGGGGCAGCCTGATAATTCCAATTGCAGGTTTATCATTGTCAAAATCCTTAAAATTATTACACTCTTCAATTTCAACAGAGTCTTCTGCATCAATCTTGAAATGGGTGTACCATGGAAGAACACCCAGTACTTTTTTTTTGGTCATCTGTTCAATGTATTCAATGCCATCATTAAACAGAGTAATATCTCCCCTGAAACGATTAATTATAAAACCTTTTATCATGTCTCGATATTTTTGAGGTAGACATTGAATGGTGCCGATAATTTGAGCAAAGACGCCTCCTCTATGGATATCAGCCACAAGAATAACATCTGCATTGGCATATTCTGCCATGGCAAAATTAACAATATCATTGGACATGAGATTTACTTCAGCACAGGAACCCGCACCCTCCAGGATTATTCTACTATATTTTTTTTCAAGGCGGTCAAAGGCTTTGCACGCCTTTTTAAAATAGAAATCTTTATTTTTATGGTAATCCATGGCTGTATGGTTACCGTGAACTTCTCCATTAAGGATTACCTGGGATTGCTTTTCTCCTGTGGGCTTTAAAAGAATTGGATTCATATCAACATGGGGAGCAAGCCTTGCAGCCTCTGCCTGGACAATCTGGGCTCGCCCCATTTCAAAGCCTTCCGGGGTAATACCTGAATTGTTGGACATATTCTGGGATTTAAAGGGGGCTATATTTTCTCCATTATCTGCAAGGATCCTGCATATTGCTGCTGCGATAATAGATTTACCCACATCAGAACCAGTGCCAAGTATGGCAATGTTTTTTTTCATCACTTTTCGATTCCCACCCGTGCCATAACACCCTGTTTATAATAGTGTTTAATGTCTGTCATCTCAGTTACGAGATCTGCCCTGTCAATCACGCTTTGACTTGCATTCCGACCTGTTATGATAAGTTCAACATTTTCAGATTTCATATCCATCAGCGCTAAAAGCTCTTTTTCTGTAAACAGATTACACATTACTGCAACATTGGCTTCTTCTGCAATCACAACATCGTGTCTGTTTTGCTTTAAAATTTCACACAGCTTTAAATACCCAGCAGTTCCTGCGTCCATGTCTTTTTCAGATGGCCTGCCCTTCACAAACCTGCCAAGGCCATACTGCTCAATCGTGATATTATCAAATTTAGATAAAGCCTTTATTTCAGAATAATCACCCTTTTTCAAAAACTGGCCAATATAAACTTTTAATCCTGCTCCTGCGGCCCGTAAAGCAAGGCCAAAGCTGGCCGTTGTTTTGCCCTTGCCGTCTCCTGTATAGATTTGAATATACCCTCTTCTCTTCATATGTGTTCCTCATATATCATATTTTTTGGCATAGCCCCTTGGTGTAAAAAGAAAATCAAGATACCTTAAAGAGGTACTTGAACCTATAAAAACTACAGTCTGCATGCTAACATCAGCTTTATACATCTGCTCAAGGCTTGTAAATGATATGTTTTGATTTTCTCTCATTGCTCCTGTTACAATTGCAACAGGGGTGGAACCTTTTCTATGTTCCAGTATAAGTTCTTGAGCTTTTCGCAGCTGCCAGTCTCGCTTTTTACTTTTAGGATTATAAATTACAATGACAAAATCTGCCATGGCAGCACAACTCAAGCGTTTCTCAATTTTCTCCCAGGGGGTTAAAAGATCACTTAGCGAAATTGCAGCAAAATCATGGGTCAGAGGAGCGCCAGCCAATGCTGCTCCTGCTGCAAGCGCTGGAATCCCAGGTATAATTTCAAGAGTTAGGGCTTTGCCTGAATCAGAACCAGTATTCTGATGCTCTTGATGCTGAGTTCTTAAAAGTTTGATATCTCTTTGTTGACAAATTTCAAAAACAAGTCCTGCCATGGCATAGATACCAGGATCTCCTCCTGAAACAAGGGCACATGATTTGCCCGTTAAAGCCATATCAATTGCTTTTTCAACTCTCTGGACCTCCTTTGTCATTCCAGTAGCAATAATTTTTTTATCTACCACTATATCTTGAATCAAGTTAATATAGGTTGTGTAACCTGCTATACAATCAACTCTTTTTATTATATCAACTGCCCGTTGAGACATATAAGAAATATCTCCAGGCCCTGTTCCAATTACATAAAGTGTCATTTTCTTATTGCCACTGCAATTGTGACATCCTTGTTTTTTTGTTTTGGCACAATTAATGTTCCATCGAATTTTCCCAGCTTGTTCAATACACCTGATTTGTTCTTGCTGCTTGAACTTGCTGATAAAATTGCTGCTGCTTCACAAACACTTTTTACTCCAATATGTTTTTCCACAATTTTAGATGGAGTTTTAATTGTCTTAACTGAATTTAATTCTTCATTATTATAAAAATCTATCTGGATTTGCATTTTCTCAGAAAGCATTAATAAACCTTTTTCATCTTCTTTTACAGAGGTTGTCCCAAATCTTTCAATACTGTTAACAGATAATTTGTATTTTTTAAGAACAGAAAATAAAAGCTCTTTAATCTCTGTATAGTTTGTTCCTCTGTTGCACCCTATGCCAACGCTTAATAGAGGTGGTCTTAAAAGTAAAGTTTCACGTGAAACTTTTTTTATCTCATGGGAACAAAATATTGATTTTGTTTCACTGTGATCAACTGTGTTTTTAATATTATTTTTATCTGCCCAGAAACTTTCAGATAAAACATTTTTAATGATACCAAATGGATCATACAAATTGACACATTGCCCTGTTAAAAATGCCATGTTAATATATTTTATATTGTGTGGTGTTTCAATATAAAGATTATTGGCTTTGGCGATCATGTCAATGGAAGGAAGTTTATTGGTGTCTGTTGCTGTAGTAATAACAGGGTCAGCTTGAACAATGTCAGCAATTTTTTGAGCTAATGCGTTTGCTCCGCCAATATGCCCTGATATAAGACTTATGGCATGGTTTGCCTGATCATCCAGTACAACAATGGCGGGGTCAATTGTTTTGGACTGCAACAGGGGTGCAATTATTCTAACAGCTATTCCAGTAGAGAAAATAAAAACATGACCTGAAAAAATATTAAACTGCTTTCTGATTTCATTGGAAAGTTTTGAAAAAATAATTATATTTTTATTTTTAAAATTTCTTTGCCGGGAATGCTGTTCTTGCCATACCGTCTCGGACACAAAACAGACTGACTCCTTGACAGCATTATGAATCTTCCACCCAAGACGTTTCCCATTGGGTGTAATACTCCATATGGCAATGGAATCTGCGTTATTTCGTTGCATCTCTATATCCATGGGAAAAACCTGAATCATATAATTTTGATTTCAAAATATTTTTCAGGCCCCTATTAGCCCCAACACACTCCCCAGCGATGACAAGAGCATGCCTTGTGATTTTATTTTCTTCACATGTTTTAACAAGATCTTTTGTTTCTGTATAAAAAATTTTTTCTTCTGGGTGGCTTACCTTATAGGCAATTGCACATAAAGATTCTTGACCATAATATTTTTCAAGAATCTTTTGAACTTTTTGTATATGGCCTATGCTAAGATATATTGCCATGGATGCCTTGTGCGCAGCAAGTTTTTCAAGGTCTTCAGATTCAGGCACAGGTGTTCTTCCGGAAATTCTTGTCAAAATCAAAGTCTGGGTAATTTCAGGAAGAGTGTATTCCATATTCATTTTCGCAGACGCTGCAAAGGCTGCTGTAACTCCTGGAATAATTTCACATGGAATACCTGATTTTTCAAGTTCTCTTATTTGTTCAAAGATTGCTCCATACAAAGCAGGATCTCCTGTATGCAGCCTAATAATTTTTTTATCTCTCTTATGGTATGTTTTGATGGTTTCAATAATTGTACTAAGGTCCATACCGGCACTTGATTGTGTTTCAGTTTTTTCACCTTTCCAGCACAAAACTGCTTCGGGCACAAGAGAGCCTGCATATATTATAAGATCTGCGATTTTAAGTGCGTTTTGAGCTTTTACTGTGATAAGTTCAGGATCACCAGGGCCTGCGCCTGCAAAAACTACTCTATTTTTTTCTTTTTTCATGTTTTTCCATAGTATTAATATGTTTTAATTATTTGCATGTCCAGGTTTGCTGCCTGATATTATCCATACTGGATTTAAAGCCTCAAATCTATCACCAAATGGCATGGCCTTGGATCGAGCAATCTGAATATGTACAGCCTTAGGATCAAACTCTAATTCTTTTAATACCTTTAATGCTGATTGAAAATTCTGCACTACTACAGTATTAATTACTATAATACCTGATGGTGCAAGCTTTTCACAACAAAACTTTATAATCTGCTCAAGCTGTCTGCCGCCCCCTCCAATAAAAATCCTGTCCGGAATTTCTTTAATTTTATCATCAATACCTTCTGGAAATTCCGTGTTTAAAACCTTTATATTGGGACAATTAAATTTTTTTATATTGTAAGCAATATCTACAATACGTTCTTGATTTTTTTCCATTGCATATACATATCCCTCGGGTATTTGAAGTGCTGCTTCAATACCAAGAGAGCCAGAACCGGAACCAATATCCCACAGCAAATGATCTCTTTTAATTAACTTTAACTTAGACAGTGTAACACTTCTAATTTCAGATTTGGTAATCAGCCCTTTTGAATGTTTAAATTCAGAGTCGTTCATTCCAATATGTGTTTGAAAATTGATTTTTTCTTCTTTTCCTTTTTTTAAAATAACAATATTGGGTTGAGAAAAATTTTGTTTTTTTATAAGTTCAGGATTTTCAAACCATGTAACCCTCTCTTTTTTCTTCTCTCCAATATTTTCCAGGACACAAAATTCAAACTCCAATAAATTATTTCTTAGCAATTGAGCAGCGATATATTGAGGATTTTTGTTTGGATCAGTTAAAAAAGCTACCTTATTTTCCCTGGCAAGAGTTGCAAAGATAAATGGCTGGTTTTGTTTACCATGAAGAGAGATGATCTTTGCATCATGCCAGGGTTCTTTAATTGCTGCAAAAGCAGCTGAAACCGAAGATATATTTGAGTGAATATTTATCTGCTGTTTATCAAAATAATGAATCAATGTTGACCCAATACCATAAAACAGAGGATCGCCTGAAGCTAAAACAACAATTTTATTGGTATTCATTTTTGCTTTAATGATATTCACGATGCTTTTAATTGAACTTTTAATCGGTATTTTTTCTATACCAGTCAAATCAAACAGTGCAAGATGACGCTTACCTGCAATAATTACATCACATCTGTTAATTATATCCAAATGATTTTGGGTAAGGTCTTTTTTGCTTTGGCCAATGCCGATAATATCAATTACATTCATCTTATCCCACCATTAAATAAAGGCTACCCATTAATATAATACTCAATACTCTAAAAACCTGTCCTGATAATAGCAGCTGGAGACCCATTTTGGGAGAAAAAATTCCCATATACCTTGGAAGTTGATGACGAAGTGCTCTTATGGGAAAAGCAAGAATATTTCCAAGCAGCAAGGCAAGAACCGTTTGTTTAACAGTAATCACACCAGCGTCTAGCAGTGCTCCGGCAGCGGCAAAGCCCGAGGTAAATTCAGCAGCAAAACTTAATATAACAACAGACAATGATTCTATGGGCATAATAGAGAGCGTAACAAAGCTTGACAGAGCATTGTTAAGATAATCAAAAAAACCATTTAAATTAAGGATAAATACAATGGTATAAATAGGCAGAACCCAGATAATAATCCTGACTATACGGCCTGGCAGTTTTGATTTAATACTGTTTATAACAGCTGAAAATTCTTTTGCATTGCTTTTATCAATTGATTTTAAATGGTTTTTTTCTTTCTCAAGGCTGTAAGTTTGTTTGAGAAAAACCCTGCCAAACAGAAGAAAACAGACGGTTCTTAAAAGTGTGGCAAGAAATGTAATGATAAAATACAAAGCTCCAGCATAACCGGTTAAGGGCAGTACAATAAAAACAGTTGTGGGAAGATGCAGAAAAAATGCCGGGAACTGGTTAATATAATTAGATAAAAACAGTTGTATTTTGCTGATTTTTTTCTCTTCATAAAAATCCAAAAGCATGGCATTGGCAGATGCTCCCGATATAAATGCTGTTGTAAATGCTGCACTGCATCTGTTACCAAGATTTGAAAAAGAAAAAAATGGTCTTGCAAGAACAGCAAAATTCTTTGTCCAGCCAAAGCCTTCAATTATCTGCCCTGCAAGAAGCCCGATGGAGATGAACATGATAAGACGTAACAGTGGTATTCCAAGCTTATTAAACCCAACAGCAAGGCTGATATTTTCAAAATAAAACATGCTTAAAATCAGACATACAGTGGTAAAACTCACAGAAATCCCAAGATTTCTATATTGTATCTGCCTTTTAGAATGCACTTTAAGTTGTTTCATTGTGATGCCAGTATCAATGTCCAGTAATCGGGTTGCCTGCTTGCAAGTTCATCAATATCGTTTATAATCTGCTCATCTTTACGACCACACTTTGACACAGCCACTGCTTTTTCAGCAAGGCCTGTTTCCTTTAAAGCTTTATTTATATCCTTGATATTTTTATATGCTTTTACTATTGCAACATTTTCAACACCACTATTATTTCTAATCTGTTCGCCTCCAAAGGCACCCGAGGTAACAAGCAGGGATTCTTCACCTTCCACAAGGATTCTATTCAACCTTGCCGCAGCTGCATGGAAAGAAGTTATACCCGGGATAGTTTCAATATCAGCTTTTGGCATAATACAAGCCATCTTTTTTAAAATATAACCAAATGTGGAATATGTTACAGGGTCTCCAAGTGTTAAGAAAACTACTTTCTTTCCTTTTTCTAACTGTTTTGCTATCTGTTTTGCATTATGAATCCATGCAGATTCAACTTCTTTTTCCTCTTTTGTCATGGGAAAAAACAGTTGTTCCACCCTGGTAGAGGTCGATATATAGGGTTTTGCAATATCAACAGCAAGACTGTAATTATTTTTGGGAGATGCTGCGGTGAAAATAATATCTGCTTCTTTAATAACTCTAACAGCTTTGATTGTCAAAAGTTCCGGGTCGCCGGGTCCAACTCCCACTCCAAAGAGCTTTCCTGTGTTGTTCATTATATATCCTTTATAAGCCTTGTTCGACAGACTGTTACATAACACCAATTGTCATTGTATAAAAGTCTGCTTTGTGAAAATATCGGGATAAAGAATTGTTCCAATTGTTACAATGCCTTTATACAGCCTGAAAACAGGCCTTGAGACAATACTTTCATCAATTAAATATACCTGATTATTCTTGATTGCCTTAATAACATTAAATCCTGGTTCATTTTTAATAATTTCAATATTTACAGCATTCATTACACCCTGTTGGGCTAAAAACACTTCAATGTGTTCCGCCTTTGCTAGGATTTGCTCCTTACCATAATTTGCAATATTGGTATTTCGTGATGAGACTGCATCCTCGGCTATATTGATTCCACCTGCTGTTTCAAGGACAAAGATTGGCATTGCAGTCTGTGTAAAGGTTTTCATCCTTGTATGAATAGCCTCAAAATACACTTTTTTTCTATTGGGTATGCTGCTGGTAATGTTTTTAATATTCTCCACTCTCTGTCTGAAATCATGAACCATTTTTTGAGATTGCTTTTCTCTGCCTGTCAACAATCCAAGCTTTAACCAATAGTCATACATCTGTTTTATACCAGAAGGTTGCAGTGAAACAACCGTAATTCCTGATTTTTCAAGACGTTCCATTAATTTGGGATAACCATTATCTATCATGGGTCGTATGAGAATAAGGTCAGGCTGGAAGAATAAAAATTTTTCAGGGCCGTCATGATAAGAAAACCTTGGTTTTTTATCTACTTTTTCAGGGAAGTTATCATTAATGGAAACCCCTATTATATTCTCTTCAAGTCCAAGGTAATAGAGATTTTCAGTATGGGCACCATATAGGGAAATAATTCTTGTAAAAGGCTTTTCAAAAACAATTTGTCTGTCTTTTTGATCTCTGATTTCCAATGCCGAGGCACAGTTCTGGCTTGAAATAATCAGCACAGTTAAAACAATAATATTTATTTGACAGACTGTTACAAACCACCAATTTTTACAATTTAGGTGTTCAAACAATACCAAATTTATAAAATCCAACACTCTTAGAACGCGAAAAAGAGCCTGTCCACATACCGCATATAAGCCTGTGAAGAGATAAATTATCTGTTTTAAACGTTGTGGATATTTTTTTTTAATTTGCTGGATAATACACCTGCTTTGCCTGCACATGTTCATTAAATTCAATAATTGATTTTACCTGAAAAACCTTTTGAATGGTGTGCTGTGTTAAAACTTCCTGGGAGTTGCCAAATGCCTTGA
Organism: Desulfobacula sp.; assembly: GCA_029940235.1. GTDB lineage: Bacteria > Desulfobacterota > Desulfobacteria > Desulfobacterales > Desulfobacteraceae > Desulfobacula. Next base: position 12,341 of record JAOZRI010000034.1, read on the forward strand.
TTTCACCCTGCTTTAACACTAACAATTCATCAGACCAGCTTAAAGCAAGGTTTAAATCATGGAAAACACTTATAACAAGTTTACCTTTTTTGATGGATTCTTTTACAAGACCAAGCATATGCAAGGTATGACTGATATCCATATTTGAAAAGGCTTCATCTAATAAAAGGATTGGTGTATCCTGGCATAGAGCCCTTGCAAATACGCATCTCTGTTTTTCCCCTCCAGACAGCTCATTGATTTTTCTATCCTGTAGGTGTTCTATCCCGCATGTTTCCAGCATTGTCTCCACAATTTCACAATCATCAATACCGGGGTGCGAAAATCTTGGAATATAAGGGTGTCGTCCCATCATTACAACATCTTTGACACTGAATGGGAAATTTATACTATAATCCTGTGAAACAAGGGAAATTTTTTTAGAGAGTTCTTTTTTTGAAAAAATTGAAAGGTTGATATTATCAATTTCAATATGGCCAGCAGAAGGATTCAAAAAACCAGATATTAAATCAAGAAGAGTTGTTTTGCCACTGCCGTTTGGACCAAGAATAGAATAAAACTTTTTTGACTCAAATGAGCAATCCATATTTTTGATCACATCATGATTTTCATAGGCAAAAGATATATTATTCAGCTTCAATTCCATATTTTCAATACCCGACCCAAGATTCATGTTTGGATGTAAAGTTGCCCATATATAAGACGCAAAAATGTTTGCAAGCAAAGCGCACTACAGTATATGAGGATTGTAAAAATTTGAAGCAACGAAGCAGATGGGTAAGTTTACGTTCAAACATTATTTAAACCTGTTCTTTTTAAATATCCAGCAGAATACAGGCCCGC
>JAOZRI010000296.1 GCA_029940235.1 Desulfobacula sp.
AAGTAATGATCTATATTCCAAAATCCTATGCCATGGAGAAACTAAAAAAAGATATGTCCTCCCAGAGTACTTTTTTAAATACATTAAAAGACAATCCCCTGCCCGATGCCCTGGAAATAAGAATAAAATCATATGATAGTTTTGCAAAAGTCCAAAAATTTGCCCAGAGTATAAAAGCCATTGAAATAGTAGATGATGTTGAATATGGACAGGGCTGGCTGGGCAAATTTTTAAAAATTTTCAACCTGTTTAAAATCACAGGCTATGCCATGTGCAGCCTGTTTTTTTTAATTGCACTATTTATTACTTCAAATACAGTACGTCTTGCTTTTTATTCGCGCAGACTTGAGGTTGAAATCATGCGTCTTGTGGGTGCTACTGAAACATTCATAAAAGCGCCATTTTATGTGGAAGGGGTGTTACAGGGATTTTTCGGAGGTGTCATAGGACTTGCTATCCTTTTGATTTCATATTTAACTATTGCATCGGGCATATCACAAAATCTTGCTTCATATGGATATTTTGATATCAGATTCCTCTCCTTTCAGATGATTGTCTTGATTATTTTTGGATCCACATTTTTGGGTTGGTTTGGATGTTATCTTTCCTTAAAACAAATATTAAAATAGTTTTTGAACGGAAACTTACCCATCTGTTGCGTTGCTGCGAACTTTTGCAATCCTCATGTACATTAGTACACTCCGGTTACAAAAGTCCTTGCGCCTTACATATGTGCAAGTTTCCGTCCAAAAACAGATTAATTGATGGTTGTAAAATATTTTTTTTTACAGGTTTTATTGCTCTCCTATTATCAACTCCTTTAGCTTTTTCACAAAATTCGGACTTTAACAGAGGGATTGTTAATTCATTTAAATTAAATATACGCAAAACACCCTCGCTTGATTCTGATGTTGTCATTGTTGTTGAACGAGGAGCAACACTTGAGATACTTAAAATAGAAGGCGGTATCGGCGGTTGGCTGACTGTAAAATATAAAGAACATCGAGGATATATAAGAAATCGTTCCCAATATATAAAGCTGATCCAATCTAAGCGCAAAAACAAAAAACTGGTAAAAAGAAGTCAAAAAAAACAGAAAATTAAGGCTCAAATTAAAACCCAGAAAAAAATGGTGGAGACATTTTCCCAAAAAGAGGTTGAAATCATAGAGGGATTAAATGAGATAGATTATACATTAAATAAAGCACGGATAAAAATTTCAGCGTTGTCAGAAGAGATCATGCATCTTGAAGTAAAAATTAAAGACCTCAATCATGCCAGAAAACAATTGGATAAAGCCATTATTTTAAATCGTGATTATGCAGGACAAAGGCTTGAAGCTCTTTATAAAATGAATATGATGGGAAAGTATGATGCCACAGGCCTGCCAAGCTCTCTGTTTGATTTTTTTCTTAGACAAAACTCAATGAAACAGATTATTAAAGCAGATTTTTATATCCTTGACAGACAGAATCGTGATCTTGAAAAATTTGAGATAGTGGAACAACAGCTTCAAAAACAGATCCATACAAAAACAAATCTTGAAACTGAGATCAGCGATCAAATACGAATTAATAAAAAAGAGACTGCAAAAAGACAATTGGTTTTAAAAGAGATTCGTCAAAAAAAAAGGTTATCCCTTGCTGCTGTTGAATCTTTAAAGCATGCAGCATTAAAATTAGATAATAAAATCACTGATATGCAGAAAACAGGCAAACAATTTATTATAAGTGATTTTTCTTTTTCAAGTTATAGAGGACGGCTTTCTATTCCTGTAAAGGGAAAAATTATTTCAAGATACGGCCCTGCAAAATCTGGAGATTACAAGTCCTTCACTTTTCAGAAAGGAATTGATATAAAGGTGGAAAGAGGTGAACCTGTTAAATCCGTATTTAAGGGAGAAGTTATGTTTGCCCAGTGGCTTAAGGGTTATGGGAATTTATTGATTATTAATCATGGGGACAGTTATTATACTCTCTATGCCCATGTTGAAGAGATATTTAAACAAAAGGGAGAGAGTGTTGAAACCGGTGAAGTAATTGCAACTGCAGGTGATACTGGATCAATAAAAGGGCTGTGCCTGCACTTTGAAGTCAGGCACCATGGCAAACCTGTTAATCCCATGAAGTGGTTAAAAAAAGGAGCATAAAAAATGAAAAAGGGGTTTTGTAACATGTTTAAGTTCAGATTACCCATGATAATTGCAGCTTGCCTGCTTTTATCCATAACCATATCCATAAATCCAATATTTGGCGATAATGGAACTGATAATAACGATGATACATATAAATCATTAAAATTATTTACCGATGTCCTCGAAGAGCTGGAGCAAAATTATGTGGATGATGTAAACAGTGAAGAGCTGATCCATAATGCCATTAAAGGTATGGTTGGAAACCTTGATCCCCACTCAAGCTTTATGCCTCCCGAAGCTTTTGATGAACTCCAGGATGATACAAAGGGAGAATTTTCCGGCATTGGGATTGTGATAACCATGAAAGAGAAGATTTTAACGGTGGTATCACCCATAGAAGGAACACCTGCCTATAAAGCTGGTATCCAGGCAGGAGATATCATCATCAAAATTGATGGTAAATCAACAAGAGATATGGCCCTTTGGGAAGCTGTAAATATGATGAGGGGACCAAGACATGAAGTAGTAATGATTACCGTAATAAGGAAAGGTGAGGCTGAACCCCTTGAAGTTTCCCTTAAACGTGATTTAATTCCCATGGAAAGTGTTCGCAGTGCCATTTTAACACCTGGCTATGGCTATCTTCGTATCACTAATTTCAGGATGAGCACTATAGATGACATAAAAGAGCACCTTAAAAAGCTTGAGTTAGAGAACAATATTTTAAAAGGCCTTGTAATGGATTTAAGAGATAATCCAGGCGGTCTGCTGGACCAGGCTGTTAAAATATCTGATCTCTTTCTTGACCATGGTAATATTGTTTCCATAAAAGGACGGCAACCAGGTAACACACAGGTATTTAAAGCATTTCCAGATGATGAAGACCGTAAATACCCCATTGTTGTCCTTATCAATGGAGGTTCTGCATCTGCCTCGGAGATTGTGGCAGGTGCTTTACAGGATCACTCAAGGGCATTGATTCTTGGAACAACCTCCTTTGGTAAAGGGTCAGTCCAGACTGTTCGGCCTTTAAAGGAAGGATTTGGAATTAAATACACCATTGCAAGATATTATACACCCAATGGAAGATCCATACAGGCCAAAGGAATTGTACCTGATATTGAAGTGGAGTATGAGATTCTTGCAGCAAAAGAGGAAAAAAAATCTATTTTTGACACAATGATTAAAGAGAAAGATTTAAAAAACAGTTTAGAACCTGAAAATACAAAACAGATAAAAAAACCTGAACAGCCTGACAATAAATCAAAGAAAAACCCAAGGCGCCTTGATAGTGATCAACTTGTCCATGACGTACAGATTAAAAGAGCCCTTGATATTTTGATAAGCTATGGAGTGTTCAGTAAATTAAATGCCAATTAAAAACAAAGCTA
>JAOZRI010000297.1 GCA_029940235.1 Desulfobacula sp.
AGTTTATGGAGCAGGAGGAGATGGATGATGAGGCATAAAATATGAATGCTTGGAAAGAATATTATTTGAGTGAATTCCTTGAGCTGAATCCTAAAGTCGAAACTCTAAACACTCGGGACTATTCGTTTGTTGAAATGCCAGATTTAGAACCAGGTCGAAAATATGTTTTCCCTTCCAGAAAAAGGAAACCAAATGGGCTTACCAAGTTTCAAAATGGAGATACACTCTTTGCTAAAATAACACCATGCCTTGAAAATGGTAAGATTTGTCAAGTGCACGGTTTAGAGGATAATATCGGAGTGGGCTCAACAGAATTTTTTGTTTTTCGAGGAAAAGAAAACGTTTCAGATAATGATTTTGTTCACTACCTTTTGAAATGGTATCCAGTAAAAAAATATGCGGAAAAAAACATGTCCGGTTCAGCTGGGCATCAAAGGGTGCCAATTGATTGTCTACACAAATTAAAACTATTGCTTCCCCCATATGATGAGAATAAAAAAATAGGATATCTTCTCTCAGGCCTCGATACAAAAATAGACAACCTATACCAACAAAACCAAACCCTTGAAAAAATCGTCCAGACCCTTTTTAAACAATGGTTTATTGATTTTAATTTTCCGAATGAAAATGGGAAACCCTATAAGGACAATGGCGGGGAGATGATCGGGTCGGAGTTGGGGGAGATTCCAAAGGATTGGCAGGTTGAACAATTGGGAAAGGCATTAGAGGTAAAGCGTGGTGGTTCACCAAGGCCAATCAAAGACTATATTTCTGATTCTGGCTATAAATGGTTAAAAATTTCAGATGCAACAGCTTCAAGATCACCTTTTATTTTTAAAATTAAGGAACATATAAGAATAGAAGGTTTAAACAAAACTACCTTGATCAGCGCCGGTTCTCTTGTTCTTTCCAATAGTGCAACACCCGGAATACCTAAATTTTTAGGAGTAGATAGTTGTATTCATGATGGTTGGTTGCATTTTCCAAAAACAAGTATTTTTTCATACCAGTATTTGTATTTATTTTTCAAGCATATTAGGAAGCCGTTGCTTCAACAAGGTAATGGAAGTGTATTTAAAAATTTAAAAACAGACATATTAAAAAGCTGGGACATGGTAGTTCCAGGCACGGAAACAATGGTAAATTTTGATGAACTGATATCTACAATCTTTGAAAAAATCAGAAAAAATACCATACAAATCCAAACCCTAAGCAAAACCCGTGACACCCTGCTGCCCAAATTCATGTCCGGTCAGGTTAGGATCAAAGACTGATGGAAATATCTGAAAATAAAATAGAATCCTTTGCCATTGAGCTGTTCCGACAGGAAGCATACGAATATGTTTACGGCCCCACCATGGCACCGGACGGGGAGAAACCGGAGCGAGCCTCTTATGCGGAAGTCATTTTAAAAAACAGGCTTACCCATGCGGTGAATATGTTGAACCCGTCCATCCCGGATGATGCAAGGCAGCAGGCTATCCGGGAAATCTCCACAATGGCCTCTCTTGATCTGGTCAACACCAATGAAACCTTCCACACCTTTTTGACCAATGGAATAGAGGTTGAGTATCAAAAAGACGGGGACACACGGGGGGACAAGGTCTGGCTTGTTGATTTTGATACGCCTGAAAACAATGAGTTTTTGGTGGTGAACCAGTTCACCGTGACAGAAGAAAATGTTAACAAACGGCCGGATATTGTCCTGTTTGTCAATGGTCTGCCTTTGATTGTTATGGAACTGAAAAATCCGATTGATGAAACTGCGACCCTTACCACGGCATACAAGCAGCTTCAAACCTATAAAACAGTGATTCCTTCCCTGTTTGTCTTTAACAGCTTATTGGTGATTTCAGATGGTTTGGATGCCCGGGTGGGTTCTTTGTCTTCAGGGTTCAGCCGTTTTTCCGCCTGGAAAACAAAGGACGGGAAAATTGAAGCTTCAAAGCTTGTCAACCAATTGGAAATCCTGATCTGCGGGATGCTCAATAAAAAGACCCTTCTGGATCTGATCCGGTATTTTACTGTGTTTGAAAAATCCGGAAAAGAGGATTTCAAGACCGGTATGACCATGGTTCAGACCGAGAAAAAGATTGCCTATTATCACCAGTATTTTGCTGTGAACAAAGCGCTTGCGTCCGTTATCAGGGCTTCCTCGGCAAGGCCTGCAAATGAACTGGCTGTAAGAGAAGAGCCTGCGGTTTATGGTCTTCCCACGGTACAGAATCAGAAAAAAGGGGACAGGAAGGGCGGCGTAATCTGGCATACCCAGGGAAGCGGTAAATCCCTGAGCATGGTCTTTTTTACCGGCAAATTGGTATTGACACTGAATAACCCTACAATAGTGGTTATGACCGATAGAAATGATTTGGATGATCAGCTTTTTGACACCTTTGCCGCATCCCGGCAGTTACTGCGACAGGACCCGGTTCAGGCAGAGAACAGAAATGCACTCCAGGAACTGTTAAAAGTGGCTTCCGGTGGTATCGTGTTTACCACAGTTCAAAAATTTTCACCTTTAAATGGGGAAGCCATATATCCACTGTTATCGAACCGGTCCAATATTGTGGTCATTGCAGATGAGGCCCACCGCAGCCAGTACGGGTTCAAAGCAAGAGAAGTGGATATAAAAGATGAAAAAGGCAATGTGACGGGGAAAAAGACCCTTTACGGATTTGCCAAATATATCCGGGATGCATTGCCCAATGCTACCTTTGTCGGATTTACGGGCACGCCAGTGGAACTTACAGATAAGAATACCCCTGCGGTATTTGGAAACTATATTGATATTTATGATATTTCCCAGGCGGTAAAAGACCGCGCCACCGTTAAAATTTATTATGAAAGCAGACTTGCCAGGATCAGGATTGATGAAGAAGGTCAAAAACTGATTGATGAACTGGATGAAGATCTGGAGAAAGAAGATATATCAGCCACGGAACAGGCAAAGGCCAGATGGACCAGAGTGGAAGCCATTGTGGGATCAAAGGACCGGGTGGCCCATATTGCTAAAGATATGGTAACTCATTTTGAAGCGCGACTCGCAGTGTTTGAAGGCAAGGCCATGATTGTTGCCATGACCCGACGGATTGCTGTTAAACTTTATGAAGAAATTATTAAGCTTAAGCCTGAATGGCACAGTACTGATCTTGATAAAGGTGCTATCAAGGTTGTGATGACTGCCTCGTCATCGGATGGCCCGAAGATGGAAAAACACCATACCAGCAAGACCCAACGACGGCGTTTGGCAGACCGGTTCAAAGATCCGCAAGATTCGCTTAAAATTGTTATTGTCCGGGATATGTGGCTCACCGGATTTGATGCGCCGTGTCTACACTCCCTTTATATTGACAAGCCCATGAAGGGTCACAGCCTGATGCAGGCGATTGCCAGGGTAAATCGGGTGTACCTTGACAAACCCGGCGGTTTAATTGTGGATTATATTGGAATTGCCTCTCATTTGAAAAAGGCGCTCTCTTTTTATACGGCCAGCGGGGGGAAAGGCAAGCCCACTGAAA
>JAOZRI010000035.1 GCA_029940235.1 Desulfobacula sp.
TATAACCTTCAAACTCTTTGTCAATTTTCAGGGCCTGTTTTAAATATTTTTTGGCAAGTTGTTTTTTTTCAAGTTTAGCATAGGTACGGCCAAGGTGGAAATTGACAATAGCATTATCAGACAGCTTTTTTAGAGAGTCTGTAAATTCAGATTCAGCATTTTGATATAATCCCTTTTGATAGTATATAAGTCCAAGCGTATCTGCAATGGCAGGATCTTCAGGAAAGCTCTCCTTGGCTTTTCGAGCAAGCTCTAAAGCCTTGTCAATCTCATTTGTACGAACTGCAAGATGGTAGGCCAGGTTATTGGCTGCCGGAACATAGTCTGGTTTTATCTCTAAAGCTTTCTGATAATGATCAGCAGCTTTATCGTATTGTTTTTCACTGTCATAAATTGTTCCAAGCATCATATGGGCAAATGCATTGTCTGGATTTATTTTTAAGATGGAGTGGTATTGTTCTATTGCTTTGTCTTTTTCGCTATTTGAGAGATAGATTTTTGCAAGGGCATTATATGGGCTTATAAATTCCGGGTTGGCTTCCATGGCTTTTAAGAAAAATTGTTTTGCCTGTGCAATGTTTTTTTGCTGCAGGAAAATCTGTGCCTGGGTATTATAAATAATAGCTTTTGCAGCACTGTTTTCTTCAACAATATTTAACTGGTTATTGCAGGCATCATGTGCCTTGTTAAATTCCTTTTTAATAACATGGATACGAACAATTTGCAGAAATACATCTAAATTTTTGCTGTTTTTTTCATAGGCTTTTAAGAAATATTTATGGGCTGCATCATATTTTTGCTGGCCAGCTTTTAAAAGTCCAATTCTATAGTAGGCAAGGGGATTTTTGGGTGCAAGTTCAATAAGTTTTAAAAAATCTTTTTCAGCCTCATTATATTTTTTTTGAGCCATTAAAGCGCTTGCTTTGACCAGTATGGCATTATAGTTGTTGGCTGAGAGCTTAAGAGCTTCCACTGCTTCCATGCGGGCATCATCATATGATCTTTGTGTGAGATAGAGATTTGCAAGCAAAAGCTTTGCCTTTAAAAATCTGGGATTTAATTCAATGGATTTTAAGATAGATGTTTTTGCCTGATCAAGTTGATTTTTACCAACATTATATAGTCCTTTTAAATAATGAATCTTAAATGATTTTGGCTCATCTTTTTCCAGGGATTCAAGTATGGGAAAAACCTCATCAAACTGTTTATTGGAAAGCAGAATTTCAGCTTTTAGTAACCTGGCTGGGTAATATTGTGGTCTCTCCTCAAGAATATGATTATTTAACATGGTTGCTTTATCAACATCTTTGTCGTTAAAGTGGAACCGTGCAATTATATTTTTTATGGATAAGTTGTCAGGGTCAGCAGCAGACGCTTTTTGATAGGCATCAAGAGCCTTTTTTCTGTTTTTTGTCTGCTCATAAAATTTTGCCAGAATCATATATGATTTTGGAACATTATTATTGGTTTTTATTGCGTCAAGATAGGCTTTTTCGGCTTTATCTAGCTGTTTCTGGCTTAAATAAAAGCTTCCAAGCAGAATATATGCCTGTTCATCTGTTTCATTGTTTTTGACAGCATTTAAAAGCAGTGATTCTGCTTTTTTGACCATTCTGTTTCTAAGATAAAACCCTGTTAAAAAAGAGTATAGTTTTATATTTTTTTTGTCTATTTCAATGGCTTTTAAAAGAAGGTCTTCAGCTTCATCAGGTTTATTATCAATGGCTTTGATTCTGGCCAGATTCTGCAATGCAGCAATATTTTTATCATCAATTGATAAAATCTTGTCATAAATCAATGCAGCCTGGTCATTGGATTTTCTAAATAGTAAGACCTGGGCTTTAATATGCAGAGCTGTTATGTTTTCTGGTTCTTTTTCAAGAATTTTGACTATCTTTTCCATGGCAGGTTCAATCTGTTTACCAAGAAAGAGAAATTCTGCAAGTTTTAACTGGGCTTTATAGTTGTCAGGTTCCAGCTGAACAACTTTTGAGAACATACCAAAGGCGCCTTTTAAATTTCCGAGCTTCACCATGGTTTCAGCCAGTAAATAGTGCGCTTTAGCATATTGAGGATCAATTTTAATGGCATTTTTAAGCTCAATTTCAGCTTTTTTATACTCTTTTTGTGTGTAGTAATTATCTGCCTTTGTAAAAAAGTCCTCTTTTTTTTCCTGGTCAGACTGGCAGCCGAGAATAAAGCTTGAAACTGCAAAAATCAAAAATAATTTATAAACTATTTTCATTATATCCTCCAAGGATAGTAGTTGTTGAAACTTGATATTTGAATTATTTAATCCTCTGGGTAAAAAAAGCAATACTCCTTATAAGTAAATCTGTCTGTTTTATCAAGGGAATTAATAGCAATTAATTCGCATAAAGCCATATTTTCTTTAACTCCTTGATAATTATTTCTTTCTAAGATAAGGTCTGTTACAAGCTATAACTATAAATTCATGTTTAGGGTATAAATGAAATATTTTCCATTAAAAGTTGCAATATTGTGTCTGATATTGACACCAGTTTTATATATTGCCACACTCAATCTTTCTCAAAATTATTTGAATGATTACTATTTTCAGAATATTGAGAACACTTTTATCGGGGATTCTTCCAACCTTTTAAGCGGCAGGATCTCAATTGAAGAACAGATTGCCAATAATATTGATACCTATCTGAAAAAGGACAAGATGGTTAGATATTTTGGTCTTGATGCAAAAATTTTTGTGACCACAAAACAGGGGAAGGTTATCTACCCGATTTTTATTAATGCAGATGTATTTGTGGATACGCTTCGTGAAAATAATGAATTCCGTCAAATTGCAAAACAAAATTTTGAGATTTTAAACAGCGGTTTAAAAGTGAGCAGTGTTGAAATTAATTTAAATCATGGCACCAGAATAGCAAATTTAATTTTGGGTTTTTACCTTTGCATTGCAATATTGACCCTTGTAACCTTTTATAAAAAAGCTGGTTCAAAAGCAAAATATGATGCACAGATTAAAAAAGATTTGATTGATAACCTGCAGAAAGATGAACGTATCCAGCAGCAGATTCTTGAAGATATGAAAAAGGAACGTCAGGGTTTATTTGAAAATATTAAATCTTTAAATGCAAAATACCAAAAAGATAAAAAGAAGTTAAAAATAAATGAAGAAGAGCTGTTTGATGAAATTATTTCCCTTGAGGAACAGCTCAACTCTTTTATTGAATCAAAGCAGAAAAAAGAGGAAGAGATAAATGAACTTAAATCACAGATTAAAAATTATGAAAGAAGAAAAAGTTCAAAAAATAGAAGAAATGAATTTGATTTTATTTTGAGAAGATTTACAGCTTTGTACAAAAATATTCAGGTAAATAGAAGAGCAGTAGCAGGATTGCTGAATCTTAGTGAAGAGCAGCAGATCAAGGCTGAAGAGTGTATCTTTCTGTTGGATCGTGATCAGGAAAAAGTAACAATAAAAAGAAAAGTATTCTCAGGTAAAAAACATAAAACTGCCTGCCTTGAAGTGTTGTTTGCCTATAATGGGCGACTCTATTTTAGAAAAAATGAAAATAACAGTATAGAAATATTGATCATTGGCACAAAAAATACACAAACAAAGGATATGAAATTCCTTCATAGTTTATAATCTAAGGTAAAATATGTACACCTCCTTTTACAATTTGTATGTAAAACCATTCCAGATCAGTTCTGATCCAAAATTTTTGTGGTTTGGAGAAAAACATAAAGAGGCACTTGCAACATTAAAATATGGTGTCCTTGACAACAAAGGGTTTCTTCTGCTGACAGGAGACGTGGGAACAGGTAAAACAACGCTTATCAATGCATTGATTGAAAGCCTTAGCGATGATATTATTTATGCCTTTGTACCCGACCCCGGTCTTTCAAAACTTGATTTTTTTAATTATATCGCCTCCTCTTTTGGTATTACCCAGCAATTTTTAACTAAAGGCTCTTTTCTGGTGGGTTTCCGTAAGTTTTTACTTGATGCCCATGAAGAGAACAAAAAAGTTTTACTCATAATAGATGAATCACAATTGCTAACCCAGGAGCTGCTTGAAGAGATAAGGCTGCTGTCTAATATTGAAAAGACAGACAGTAAATTAATAAATATTTTTTTTGTGGGTCAAAATGAGTTTAATGAGATTGTCAATCAGGAACAAAACAGAGCAGTCCGTCAGAGATTAACACTTAATTATAATATTGATCCATTAACTCCAGATGAGACACAAAAATATATAGATCACAGGTTAGAGGTTGCCGGAGCTAAAAAAACTATTTTTGATCAGTCATCTGTTCAGGAAATATTTATGTATTCAGGTGGTTTTCCAAGAAGAATCAATGTGATTTGTGACCATGCATTATTATCTGGTTATGTTAATGACAGCGACGTTATTACTGCACAGATTGTGCAGGAGTGCGCCAAAGAATTAAAAATACCTGCATATGTCCAGAATCGTGATATAAATGGATTTGGAAATTCAAGGTTAAAACCCTTGTCCCCGGTTCAATCCAGGAATCAATCCAATGTCCAATCAAAACCTGTTGCTTTAAAACCGAGAATAGCTCAAAAGAAAACAAGCAAAACAGGGAATATTATAATGTTAATAATTGCAATCTTGTTGTTCTCATTAATTTGTTGGTGGATGCTGTTTCCTGCTGGTTTTCAACTATTTATCTCAAACACTTCCAGTCAAATTGACCTGTTTAAGAACAGCTCTTCAAAATCGCCTCCTGGTTTATTCACTGCAGCACAATTATCAGATAAGATTGAGAATATTGGGCAATCAGAAGAGATACATAAAACAGATGACCAGCCCCAGGATCAGATGAAGAGTGATACCAGAACGCAACTTGCCATGGATAGTGATCAGATTGACAAGCCACATCAAGGTGAAGTTGAATCTTATCAGGGTAAGCCTGAATCACTGCAAGGGATAAAAAAAGTACAAAATCCAGAACCCATTGTACAAAATGATTTTGAGCAAGAAGAAAACAGTAAAGAGTTATCAGAAGATCTGCCTGGACAATCAGGTGTACCTGTTGCACAAGTTGAATCAACTCAAGATACAAAATATAACCCTCTGGATCACAAGCTTGTGACAAAAAAAGAGAGTTTACCTCTGCCTGAAAAAGCAATGATTATCAGATTTCAATATAATACCAATGATTTTACCCAGGAGGGGTTAAAAAAAACAAAAGAGTTTGCCGATATCATTGCAATGCATCCGGATACAAAAATTTTGATTTCCGGCCACTCTGATTCAAATGGTAATGAGCAATATAATAAAAAATTATCAGAGTTCAGAGCAAACATAGTCAGAAGTTTTCTGCTTGGAAGAGGCGTAATGGTCAAACAAATTACAGTAAAAGGTTTTGGCAGCATTAAGCCCATTGAGAGCAACAGCACGGCCTGGGGAAGAATGATGAACCGCCGTGTAGAAATTGAGGTTGTTAAATAAAAATAATTTTGCAAAAATTGTTTTGACTAACCGCCATGCAACGGATCTGGTTATCCACCACACAATACTAAAGCGGGAAACCCGCAAGTTATCAGTTATCAGTATGCTGAACACTGATAACTTTTTCTTGTTTTTTTGATAGAAACTAAGGAGTAAGGCACTGAAGAATGGCTGAGACTAAAGCATGAAAGAATCAAGGCCGTTAGCTGTTATTTCATATGGATATTACACGTTTCCTGCCTTTCAAAAAGCTTGTTAATTCTTGACTTTTTAATAGTTTAGCATTAAACTCATCAGCTTAAATTAAAGACAAATAACAATACATAATGATCAGGAAATTAAAAGTTGGGAAATTAAATATGGATTATAAAAAAACACTGAATCTGCCTTCAACAAAATTTGCAATGAGGGCAAATCTGCCGCAAAAAGAACCCTTACAGCTCAAAGAGTGGGAAGAAAAGAAAATCTATGAGAAATTAAGGGAACAATCTAAAGACAACCCGAGTTTTATACTCCATGACGGCCCTCCCTATGCTAATGGTCATCTGCACATGGGACATGCCATCAATAAAATTTTAAAGGATATAATTGTAAGATCAAAGCAGATGACAGGGTTTAATGCCCCCTATATTCCCGGCTGGGACTGCCATGGACTTCCCATTGAACACAATGTTGATAAAAAACTTGGTAAAAAGAAAAGGGAAATGACAAGTGTCCAGGTCAGACAGGAGTGCCGCTCCTATGCTGCAAAATTTGTAAAGATTCAAAGTGATGAATTTAAGCGATTTGGTGTTGCAGGCGAGTGGGACAAACCTTATCTGACAATGAATTATCCATATGAAGCAAGAATTGCAAAAGAGTGTGGAGAGTTTGCTTTGGCAGGTGATATGTTTTTGGGCAAAAAACCCATCTACTGGTGCTGCAATTGTCAGACTGCCCTTGCAGAAGCTGAAATTGAATATCATGACCACACTTCTCCGTCAATTTATGTTAAATTTCCTGTTAAAGATGACCTCTCTGATGTAATAGGAGAGGTTGATGATGATATCTTTGTTGTAATCTGGACTACAACTCCCTGGACCATACCTGCCAATCTTGGAATATGCCTTCACCCTGATTTTATTTATAATGCCGTAAAAACTGATAATCAGGGTGTTCTAATCCTTGCAAAGGATATGACCAAACAGGTTATGAAAGAATTTGGCATTGAAAATTACTCGGTTTTAAAGGAGTTTTCCTCCAAGGGACTTGAAAACAGAAAATGCAAACATCCGATCTATGACAGGGATTCGTTGATAATACTTGGTAATCATGTAACCCTTGAAGCAGGTACAGGCTGTGTCCATACAGCTCCTGGACACGGTGCCGATGATCATATTGTGGGTAAACAATATGGACTTGAACCATACTCTCCTGTGGGAAATAATGGCGTGTTTACAAAAGATGTAGAGCTTTTTGGCGGACAGTATATTTTTAAGGCAAATGCCAATATTAACGAAAAACTTGATGAGTTGAATCTTTTGCTTAAAAATGAAAACCTCTCCCACTCCTATCCCCACTGCTGGCGATGCAAAAAACCTGTAATTTTCAGGGCAACTCCCCAATGGTTTATCTCAATGGATAAACTTGAACTTCGCCAAAAAACACTTAAAGAGATTAATAATGTCCACTGGATTCCCTCCTGGGGTAAAGAGAGAATCTACTCCATGATAGAAAACAGGCCTGACTGGTGTCTTTCAAGGCAGCGCTCATGGGGAGTTCCTATCCCTGTTTTCCATTGCAAAGAGTGTTCAAAGGTTTATGTTACAAGAGAATCTGTGGATAAAATTCATGAATTGTTTACAGAACACTCCTCTGATATCTGGTTTGAAAAAGATGCACAATTTTTAATGCCGGAAAATGCAGAGTGTGCAGAGTGTGGATCAACAGATTTTGATAAAGACAATAATATCCTTGATGTGTGGTTTGATTCAGGAGTAAGCCATGCCGCAGTTCTTGAGGAGAGAGAAAACCTTTCAAGGCCTGCTGACATGTATCTTGAAGGCAGTGACCAGCACCGAGGCTGGTTTCACTCCTCTTTGCTGACTGCTGTTGGCAGAACCGGAAAAGCGCCTTATAAAGCAGTTCTCACACATGGTTTTGTTGTGGATGAAAAGGGTCATAAAATGTCCAAATCAGTGGGCAATGTTGTAGCACCGGAATCTATTATAAAACAGTATGGAGCTGATGTCTTAAGACTCTGGGTTGCATCTGCTGATTACACTGGAGATGTGTCAATTTCCAATAATATAATAAAGCAGCTGTCAGATGCATACCGCAGAATAAGAAATACCTGCAGGTTTATGCTGGGTAATTTCAGTGATTTTGATATTACAAAGGATATGCGCCCTGTTCAAGGGATGTCAGAGCTTGATAGATTTATCCTTCACAGACTTCATTACGTGGTTAAACGCTGTCTTGATTCCTATGACAAATATGAATTTCATACTATCTATCATACACTGCATAATTTTTGCACTGTTGACCTGTCAGCCTTTTATCTTGATATCATAAAAGACAGACTTTATACATCGCCTGCAGATGATCCATTGCGCCGTGATGCCCAGAGTGTAATGTATGTCATCCTGAACAGCATTATAAAAATCATGGCTCCCATCCTGCCCTTTACAGCAGATGAAATTTATCAGCACATGCCCCAAGGCGAGGATAAAAAAGAGAGTATTCACCTTGAACCCATGGTTGAGCTTGATGAGCAGTGGCAAAATGATGACCTTGCTGCAATCTGGGAAAACATAAGAGGCTTAAGAGCAGAAGTTACCAAAGCCCTTGAAGAGGCAAGAAAAGATAAATTGATAGGCCACCCTCTTGATGCCTCACTTGAAATAAAGTTGCCGGATACTGATTTAAAAGAGCAGGTTGCCAGTTTAACCCAGAACCTTAATGATATTTTCATAGTATCCCAGGCGAAAATTGTGGATACAATTGATGATACAGCATATCAGGGACAGGAGATTGAAGGCCTTGCCATTCAAGTGAGTAAGGCAGCAGGTGAAAAGTGTGAAAGATGCTGGCGTTTTGATGAAACAATCGGCAATGACAATGCTCACCCCGCAGCATGTGAAAGATGTGTTCAAGCTTTAAACAAGATATTGTAAATTGAATCAAAGGCAAAGAAATATCTGGACAAGACTGGCTCTCATCAGTGGCTCCATTGTCTTTTTTGACCAGATAAGCAAATATATTATCAAGATAAACCTTGGTTTGTATGATAATATAATTGTGATTGAAAAATTTTTTAATATCACCCATATATTGAATCCAGGCGGGGCTTTTGGTTTTTTTGCCACAAGTTCCCCTGAAATAAGAAAATTTATTTTTCTTTTTGTATCCTCTGTTGTTGCTCTGTTTATATTGTGGTTTTATAAAAAAAGTGCTGGCAACTATGTTTTTCTTTCCCATGGATTTGCCTTGATTTTTGGCGGAGCTGTAGGAAATCTCATTGACAGATTCAGGTATGGAAAAGTTGTGGATTTTCTCGATTTTTATATTGGGACCTATCACTGGCCTGCATTTAATATTGCTGACAGTGCCATAAGCATTGGCATGGGAATTTTAATTTATCATATTATATTTAAAAAAATCCCGGATTTTTAATTTAAAATCTGTTAAATATCCTGTAGCAAGTTAGATAGAGCATTAAACTTTTAAAATTGGCAAACTGATGCATCCAATACTTATAAATATAGGCAGTTTTAACCTTTATACCTATGGGCTTTTTATGGCCCTTGGCTTTTTAACTGCCATGCGGGTTTCTAAAATGATTGCCCGGCCCCACGACATATCTGCTGATACCATTACAGATATCTTTTTTGTTATTCTTGTCTCAGCCCTTGTGGGCGCAAGACTTTTATATGTTGTAATTAATTTTAAAGCATACCAGCATAATCTAATTGGGGTTTTTCAAATATGGAATGGAGGGCTTGTGTTTTTTGGTGGTTTCCTTGCCGCTGTTCTTGCCTGTGTCATATATTTTAAAAAAAAGAGTCTTGATATCTGGAAAACTGCTGATGTGCTCTCTCCTGGTATCGCCATTGGTCATGCCATTGGAAGAGTAGGGTGTCTGTTTGCAGGATGCTGCTACGGGAAAGTCTGTGATCTTCCCATTGCCATAAAATTTACAAACTCTGAGAGCCTTGCTCCTCTCAATGTTTATCTGCATCCAACTCAGATTTATTCAATGATTTCAAATCTTATACTGTTTTTTATCCTTTTATGGCTGCAGAGGCACAAAAAATTTCATGGTATGGTATTTTTAATTTATATCATGCTCTATTCACTCTTCCGTTCCATTATTGAATTTTTTCGCGGTGATTTTCGAGGAGATTTTATTTTTGATTTCATCTCCATGTCCCAGGGGATTGGGTTTATGGTTTCTTTAATTGCTTTTATCCTTTTAATTAAACTCTCAAGATCCTTTTATGGCTCAAAATAAAATTATTAAATATAATAAATTAGAGCTATTCTTAAATTCAGCCAACAATGGAGACATCCCCAACCTTATTTTTATTCACGGGGAGCAATATCTGTTAAAACAGGCACAAAATTTAATATCCTCATTTCTACTTGGAAAAAATAGGGATAAATTTACATTGGAAACCCTTGAAGGCGGGTCTGTTACCATGGGTGAAATCATGGAACAGGTATCTACATTTTCATTTTTTTTATCAAGAAAGATTGTATTGGTAAAAAATATCCCTCTGTTTCAAACCAGTGCCAAAGGTGGTGAAATAATTTTTTCACAATCTGAGCTTGATCATTTCATGGATTTTATTGAAAAAGGTATTCCTGAAAATCATTTTTTGATTCTTACAACAAACAGTGCAGATAAAAGAAAAAAAGTTTTTAAGGCAATAAGCAAGATAGCTTTAATCATAGATTGCCAGGTTGCAACGGGTTCAAGAAAAGTTGATATTGATGAGCAAAGAGCAGTGTTTCAAGCTGTTGCCCAAAAGATTCTCTCAAAGGAAAATAAAATTCTGGATCCTGCAGCTTTTATCTGTCTTGTGGATTTAACAGGCTTTGATCTTGAGCTTTTTTCCAGGAATCTGGAAAAACTCATTATTTATGCCGGGTCTAACCCAAATATTACAAAGACAGATGTTAATGCTGTAATAATCCGTGATAAAACAGACCCCATTTTTAATTTAACCAATGCCTTAATGGAAAAAAATGGAAAGAAAAGCATTTTTTATTTTAATTCTCTCTTAAATAAAGGTTTTCATCTCCTGCAGCTTTTAAAAGCACTTGAAAATCAAATAAGAAAGCTAATACTGGTTAAATCCTGCACCGGGGAAATCAGCCGCCATAAACCCGTTAACATTAAACAGATGAATTTTAATGCCTTTAAACTAAACACTCTTCCAAGAATTGTTGAATATGACAAAATTACCAGGCAGAATTATCTTGAATCAGAACAATATTTTAAAAATCAGGATTCTAAAAAGAAATCAAAACAGAACGATCTTCTGCTTGCACCAAATCCGAAAAATGCATACCCTGTTTTCATAATATTTCAAAAAGCCGAGAATTTTTCCGGGAGAGAATTAAGTCAGGCATTAATTTTTTTAAGTGATGTGGATTATAAAATGAAATCATCGTCTTTTGAGGCAAAAACAGCCCTTGAGAATTTTATCATTAATATTTGCAGTAAAAAAGGATTTACCTATGCTCAGAAAAACTAAAATAGTGGCAACCATTTCCAATTTAAACTGCTCCCCAGCATTTATTCAAAGCCTTTATGATGAAGGCATGAACGTGGTCAGGCTCAACACTGCACACATGACCCATGATGATGCCCTGCAGGTCATTGAAAACACAAGGCAGGTCTCTGAAAAAATAGGTATTCTGCTTGATACTAAAGGCCCTGAAATCAGAACCTGTGATTGTGACAAGCCCTTGCAGGTTAAATATGGTGATATTATAAAGATAAAAGGTGCACCCGATGATATCTCAAAAGATGATGTTATCAGCGTGTCATATGAACATATAGTTAGAGATATTCCTGTTGGCAGCGCCATATTGATTGATGACGGCTATATTGCCCTTGAAGTTATTGATAAAAACAGAGAGTATTTAAGCTGTAAAGTTGAAAATGATGGTGTGATCAATGCAAGAAAAAGCCTTAATATTCCTTCTGTCCATGTTACCCTGCCAGCTTTAAGCAAAAAGGATATCGGCTTTATAAAATTTGCAGCAGATAATAGTCTTGATTTTATTGCCCACTCCTTTGTAAGAAACAGGGATGATGTAATTGCAGTTCAAAAAATTCTTGATGAAAAAAAATCCCCCATCAAAATTATTGCTAAAATTGAAAATTCCCAGGGTGTTGATAATCTTGATTCAATACTTGAGCATGCATACGGAATCATGATTGCAAGGGGCGATCTTGCAGTTGAGATCCCCACTGAAAAAATTCCTTTGATTCAAAAACAGATGGTAAAAACATGTATTGAAAAAAGACGACCTGTGATTGTTGCAACCCAGATGCTGCACTCCATGATAAATTCTCCAAGACCTACAAGGGCAGAAGTCTCAGATGTTGCCAATGCCTGCCTTGATCATGCAGATGCCATAATGCTTTCAGGAGAAACAGCCAGTGGCAAATACCCGAAAGAGGCTGTCAGGACAATGGCAAGCATTGCCAGGGAAGTTCAAATCAACACCAGCTCTTTTATTGATGTCCCCTATACTCTTGAGGATAAAATAACAGCCTATCTTGCCAAGGCTGCTGTTAAAGCCTCATTAAGACTGAATACAAAGGCCATTGTGGCTGATTCCATGACAGGCAACTCCATCCTTGCCCTTTCAGCCTACAGAGGGGATAACCCGATCTATGCCCAGGTCTACGATAAAAATGTCATGCGCCAGCTCTCTTTGTCCTTTGGAGTTTTTCCTGATTTTATTCAATTGGATTCTGACAGCACCCACGCCTTAAGAAATTCAGTCTGTACACTGTTAAATAAAAAACAGGTTAAAGACGACACCCTGATCATAGTTCTTGGCGGCAGTTTTGGCATCAAACAGGGAGCATCCTATATTGAAGTCTCCACAGCCTTGAATTTTAAAACTAAATGTATGGCAGATCCAAAACATTAGGCAGCAGCAACATAAAATAATTTATTTTCCAAACATCTGTTAATAGATTTTTTGGAGTAATCCAACTATGTAATTTTTTTCATACAATTAGGAAAAAAAGTTCCAAAAACTATGTAATTTTTTTCTTAATCAATGAAAAAGAGATTTTTTGTGTTTAGCTGGCATGCTGATTTTAAAAAAAAAACTGATGAAAATATATTTCTACCCTTGACTAATACCCCTGTTATTTATAGTGTTATCATACTTTTAAAATTATTAAATATCTTTATTAAATAAAAATCAGCACCTTTTTTATAATTATTTGGATTGCGGCATGTATGTTGCAACAATAGATAGTAATTTAACTGTAATTTTGAATGTTTATTGTTAATAAATAGGGATTCTGCCATCTATTAATAGCAGTTTTCCTTAATTCAAAATTAAAAACTAACAATTAATAATTAACTAAAATAGGAGATGCTTATGGTTAAGAGATTAACAAAATGTATGTTAGGCGCACTTGCCCTGGTGTTTCTGGTGTCTTTTTC
>JAOZRI010000298.1 GCA_029940235.1 Desulfobacula sp.
TGCCACATGACAGTTATTTATAACAACATAATGCATATTACATCGTGGTACAAGGCAGCAGGGATAATATTTTTATTAAAACATCTTAAGCAGACTTTAATTTAAAAATTTTCAAACAAAACCTTTGGTATCATTAGTGTATTCCAATTTTGGAAAATTCTTAAGATATGATGCCTTGCCATCTAATGATTCCCACATATAATCGGCTTGTTCCTGAAATTTTTTATGTGAAATTTCTGCATCTGATACTATTTGCATAAACTCGTTATTAATTTTTCCTTCTTTTATCACTTGCTCTCCAGCAGCAAAACACATCTTTTCAATTTTTTTTCGCCTTTGTGCATAAACAGGCTGGGCAATAAATTCTGCCGCCGGCAAATAGAATTCACCCATAAGAAATGAGTTTTCAAAATGGCTGTGCAGGCAACGAAACATCCCTTTTAATCCATCAAAATTATGATCAACTTCGGGGAATCCAGCAGCACTGAAAACAACAAAGCCCTGATGTTTATCTTCGGAATAGCGATGGGGATGTTTTGTTTCTCCATCTTCAATTAGCATATAGGGTTTCATATTGGGTAAAATCCTGTCCAGAAAATTTTTCATGATACCTGTGACACTGAAAATATAAAGAGGGGAAGCAAAAATAATCAGATCTGCTTTTCTAAACTTTAAGCGCAAATCAGTCATATCATCGTTAAAAATACATTCTCCTGGCGTTTTGGTCCAGCATGTAAAGCAACCTGTACAGGGATTTATTTTCATATCTTTAAGCTTGATATATTCAATTTTTGCCCCGGCTGATTTGGCTCCCTTACAAAAATGATTGACCATAAAGGTGGTTTTGCTGAATTTTTTATTTCTTGGTCCCCCATCAAAAACAACAATGTTTTTAATTTTCCCCGGTTCAAATGTTTTGTACTCAAATTTTATTTCGCCTATTTTTTCCAGTGGTTTTTCTTCATCTTCACTAACTGGAGCAAACAGGTCATTAAAATTTAATAATATACTCATATCACCATCAACAGTATATTCCTTATTAATAAAAGCTTTGTCACCGGAAATTTCATTATTTGAAATGGCAAGCCATAGCTTGGAATCAGCCCTGATCGTTGTCTTTGGATCCGGGTGAACACCATTGACATATGAGCATTCAAGGTTTTTAATAATTAAATAACCATCCGCAGGTTCATCTCCTGTTAAATAAAACTGAATAACTGTATCAATCCCTTTTGCAAGCTTTTTATTTAACCCATGGGGCATGGCTTCAAACAGCTCTTTTATTGATTGAAAATAGAGCTGTTCACCTTTTGTTGTCTGCATTAAAATTGAAGGCAATTTTATGTTTACAGGCAAGCCGACAAATAACAGCAAACCGATTGGAACAATACTTGAAAGAACAATCTGCATGCTTGGACCACCAGTATATTTTATAATGGATAAAATAATACAGATGCCAAACAGACCTGCCCAGATATAATTCATAATGATGTTTATCTTTTGGAACTGATCTGTTTTTGTAATAATTTCAGGATAATTCTTTTTTGAAAATTCATAAGTAAAAGGATCCAATGAAAACAGAGGCGGAAGCATTGCAGTAAGGAACAGACCTATATATAAACCTGTAATGGTATTTTCCAAGTATATTTGACCAAGCGAGGGTAAACAATAGACCAGAACTGCCCCAAAAAATACAATTGCTGAAACCCCATAAATAAAATAGCTCTTCACTTTAACAACTATAGCTATGATAAAATTAACTAATACAATGGCACTTATTACCAGCACATAAGGTTTAAGGTTTTCCAGGCGATAGCTTCCTGCGATAGCAAGAGAGTTTATGGCAATGATCCCAACAAATGGTAAATATTTTATGATGAATTTCATACTCCCTCTCTATTTTAATAATCTATTTTAATCTCTATTATCTTATCTTTTTCAAACTGAAATGAAGCATCTTTAAAGGCTGGCGGCGTACCAAAAGCACCAAACAGATTATTTGAAAAAGCATATCCTTCTGTGGGAATACCCAAAAAATTGGTATCAAGCTTTGAATTTGAATTAACATCATGAATAATGGCTACTGCATAAGTACCAGAAGGGATATCTTTAAATGTATAGTTAACTGTCTTGCCGTTTGCCTCAACTTCTGCACCCTTATACTCCTTTCCTTTATCAGGAAATCCCTCTTTATTTGAGTACACACCTATTGATATTAAACCTTGCGGGTTGTTAATCCCTGAAATTTTAACGGTGAGTGTTCCTGCCTGAGCATATGCAGTAAGAACAAAGATTGTAAAAAAAGTAATAAATAATGACAAATAAAAATTTTTCATCCAGCACCTCCAAAAAAAGATTAAACATATATTTATATATAATTAATTATATAACAGATAAAATTTTT
The DNA here is from genome assembly GCA_029940235.1 of Desulfobacula sp. GTDB lineage: Bacteria > Desulfobacterota > Desulfobacteria > Desulfobacterales > Desulfobacteraceae > Desulfobacula. The sequence goes on from JAOZRI010000298.1 coordinate 2,405, forward strand.
TTGACCTGTTAATATATTAAAATTCTACATCTACCATGGCAATGGTCTCATCTAACCAATCAATATACATTTTCTCATACAACACACCAAAACGCCTCGCAGCATCCCACAGGTGCGCATCCTGCTTTAATTCAGGCTGCAGGGCTGTAATTTCATCAATAAAATCCGGCGTGCTTGTTTTATACAGCTTAGATTGCTGCTCATGCAGATTGCGTATCAACCGTAATTGAGTCAAAATAGCTTCTTTTTCCAGTTTTCCTGAAAAAAATAGTTTCAGCAGCAATAACTGCTTGGTAGTATCAGGCTTTGTCACAGGCTCTAAAAGCCATTCTTGCAACACCTTGTCTCCAGCTTCAGTAATTGTGTAAACTCTCCGGTCAGGACGACTCTCCTGAGGTTCTGCATGGGATATAACAAACTTGTCCTGCTCAAGTTTTTTAAGCGTTGTATAAATCTGGCTCTGCTTGGCATGCCAGAAATGACCGGTTGATTGATCCATTGTCTGTTTGAGTTCATACCCGGTCTTTGGCTGATATTTTAAAAAACCAAGTAACGCACATTTAAGCATATTAAAACCCTTTGTTAAATATTTTTATATATAATTATTTATATATAATAAAGTATTATTAATATATGTCAAGTTATTTTCTTAAATTGACTTGACATATATAATTAGGCACCATACTATAAGCTAGCATATAAAAAATTTATAGAGACTTAATCTTATGTTTTACCTCAAAGATCTTCCAACAGATCATACTCTGGATGGGATTGCCAAACGCTATTCTGATCTGGATCCGTCTGCACTCAAAACCTGTGCGACTTTATTGCGCACTGGAAGCGATCTATTGACCGCTTTTGAAACCATTCTTGGCAAACATGGTCTGTCCCAGGGGCGTTTTCTTACATTAATCGTGTTGAATAGAACACCCAAAAAGGCAATAAACCCATCCACTCTTGCAGAACAAGTGGGTGTTAAACGGGCCACAATGACAGGTCTTTTGGATGGACTGGAACAAAAAGGGCTGGTTAAACGACTGCCCCACCAAGAAGATCGCAGGAAAGTAAGCATACAGCTTACAAATAATGGTCAAGATGTTCTA
>JAOZRI010000299.1 GCA_029940235.1 Desulfobacula sp.
CCAGATCCACGCTGTATCGGTTTTTAGATAGACAAAAAAAACAAATGTGATTAAAATCTGACTTTTTTCTCATTTAGTCATTGAGATTATCTGGTAAACAAATGTTGTGGTGTAGTGTTCCATATGTCCCGGGTGTCCCACTATTGTTCTCTGCTACAAATTGTCTGGTTGTCTTCTGGTTAAGGAGTGTTCAAAATTTTAGTGTAATTTCATTTAGTTACACTCTATTGACACAGAAACCCACCCGGATGGTATCCATCTTGTATAGATAAAATTAAAAAAAGTGATTGTTAATTATAATGGAAAAAAGAGTATGAGTGAAAAAATCGATAACTCAAAATACAGAAAAACAAAACTTAAAGACTTTATTTTAAAACTGCATGGAGGAGAATCGTAAAAAACTGTTTTCAACGGTTTCCAATCAAAAGCAAAGCTATGTTTTGGATTGGCAACAGATAAAAAATAAGGAGGGAAAAAATGGGAATGTTTTGTTATCAATGCCAGGAAACGAAAGGTGGAGCTGCCTGCACGGGAAAGCGAGGTATTTGTGGAATTTCTGAAAATTGTGTAGCCCTGCAGGATCTTACCCTGCATATTACAAAAGGGATCTCTTTTTTCAGTACAAAGGCAAGGGAGAAGGGGATCGAAAATGATGAATTAAACCGATTTATAATAGAAGCTTTGTTTGAAACAATCACAAACGTTGTTTTTACGGAAAATACATCAATGGCCAGGATCACAAAAGCATTGGAATTAAGAGAAGAGATAAAACAGGCTTATCTAAATGCCGGTGGTGTGCTTCCTGATGAATCCCCGTCCTGTGCCACCTGGACCGGTACTCAGGACGAGTATTTTGAAAAAGCCCGTTCCATCTCAGGCCAGATAGATGCACCTGACGAAGACACAAGATCCCTTAGGGCGTTGATCAATTATGGTCTCAAGGGAATGGCAGCTTATACTGATCATGCCTTTCACCTTGGATATGAAGATAAAAATATATACTCTTTTACACAAAAGGCACTAGCCGCTTTTACCGATGATTCCCTATCTTTTGATGAGAATGTCGCCCTTGTACTCGAAACAGGGAAATTCGGAGTTGATGCCATGGCCCTGTTGGATAAGGCAAATACCGAAACCTTTGGTGTTCCTGAAATATCAAAGGTTAATCTGGGTGTGGTAAACAACCCGGGTATCCTTATCAGCGGACATGATTTAAAAGATTTGGATGAATTGCTGAAACAATCCCAGAATACAGGGGTTGATATATATACCCATGGGGAAATGCTGCCGGCCCATTCTTATCCGTTGCTTAAAAGATATGATCACCTTAAAGGTAACTATGGCGGATCATGGCATGAACAGAAAAAAGATTTTGAATCCTTTAACGGCCCTGTCCTGTTGACCACGAATTGTCTTGTCCCTCCAAAAAATAGTTATATAGACAGGCTTTATACAACAGGATTGGTAAGATTTGATGGTGTAACCCATATCCAGGACAGAAAAAAAAGTGAAGAAAAAGATTTCTCAAGCATAATTGCCAAGGCAAAAACATGTTCTTCTCCCACACAAATCGAAACGGGTGAAATTACAGTGGGATTTGCCCACGGTCAGGTTCTTGCTTTAGCAGATAAAGTAATCGAGGCAGTTAAAAGCGGCGCGGTTAAAAAATTTGTAGTCATGGCAGGGTGTGACGGTCGGATGAAACACCGTGAGTATTATACGGAATTTGCTAGAAAACTGCCTTCAGATACTATTATCCTGACGGCAGGATGTGCTAAATACCGGTACAACAAATTGAATTTAGGTGATATCGAGGGTATCCCAAGGGTGCTTGATGCAGGGCAGTGTAATGACTCATATTCTCTTGCCATAATTGCGCTCAAACTAAAGGAAGCCTTTGGAATGGAAGATATAAATGACCTCCCCATTGTTTATAACATTGCATGGTATGAACAAAAAGCGGTTCTTGTTTTGCTTTCCCTTCTCTATCTGGGTGTTAAAAATATTCATCTTGGCCCGACACTTCCGGCATTATTGTCGCCCAAAGTGCTCAGCCTGCTCGTAGAGACTTTTGGAATAGGTGGAATAAGCACGGTTGCCACGGTTGAGGAAGATATTAAGAATTTTCTGAAATAAATCGGGAAAAATCATTATCAAAGCATTTCAGTTTGCAAACTTGTATAAGTTAATCAATACAAATTAAAATAGGAAACTTAGCTATGGAAAAACATTTGCATATGGGCATAAAAGCTGTGATCGAAGAATTTCCCGAAATAGAGTCAATCCTTACAGATTACGATATTGGTTGTGGGCCATGTATGGTTGGAACCTGTCTTCTAAAAGATATTGTATCAATTCATTCACTGCCAAAACTGGATGAAAAAAAACTCATGGAAAGAATAGCAGGTGTGGTATTAAATGGAAATGATCCGGGGAAAGCGAAACCTGCAAACATAACCAAAAAACCTGTTACATATTCAGAACCAATGCAAAAACTAGTGGCCGAGCACACTTTGATTAAGAGATGGCTTGCTCTTATCCCCCAGGTTGTTGAATATGTTGATTTGAAAACTGAATCTGGGAAACAGATTATTAATAATGGCATAGATATGATTCGCTCATATGCTGACAAATTTCACCATGCTAAGGAAGAGGATATCCTTTTTAAATATTTTGATGAAAACGCTGAGATTATTCAGGTAATGTACAAAGATCATACAAACGCAAGGGCTCTTGTTCAAAATATGATTAAAGCCCTTAAATCTGAAAACAGAGTGCTATTAAGTGAAAGTCTTTTAGCATATAGAGATCTTCTTCAACATCATATTCAAAAAGAGGATGAGATCCTGTATCCATGGATGGACAGAGAACTTAATAAAACTACGTTGATCGAGATGGATGCAAAATTTGTTGAAGCAGATATAAACTCAGGAATAAAAGAAAAAAAATATGAAGATATGATTAACGATTTAGAAAAATTATTACCTTAGCATTTATTTATTAAATACTTCTAATACTTTAAATTTATAAAGGAGAGTATATTATGAAAGTCATGAAGCTTAGTGAAACAAATGAGTTTAAACCCGGGGCAGTGAACCGATTTATCTTGGTGCAGGATTCTGAATTTTTTAAAATCGTTAATGTCAACATTGAGGCGGGTGTGACCATTCCTGTTCATTCCCGTGATATTGACGGGGATTTGTCCATGCAGGTAGTTGAGGGGAACGGTTATTTTTTTGGTGAAGGGGATGCCAAAATCCCTGCCAAAAAGGGGGATATTCTGATTTCGGAGATCCGGGAACCTCATGGAGTGAAGGCTGAGACAAATATGCGTATCGTTGTGACAATTGCTCCGCCGTTTTGACCACTGGAAGCTGTGGCTAAAGCAATTTGTCAACATGTTATGAAAACAACCCAGTTCAAGGTGGAATCGGCAAAGGATTCGCTGGGATTGTTGGCGATATCAAAAGAAGACAGAATCGGAATGGTTGGTTTGTTTCCCGGGC
>JAOZRI010000300.1 GCA_029940235.1 Desulfobacula sp.
AAAAAACTTGACTATTCAAACAAATCATCCTATTAAATTGATTAGACAAAAAAAAGAGATTTGTGCGGGAGCATGATTGCATGCTGAGAGGGGTTATGCCCGACCGTTCAGAACCTGATCCGGATAATACCGGCGGAGGGAACGAATTTAAATTGAACCATTCTCTGATTATCAGGTATTTTATAATTTACGAGAATGGTTTTTTTATTTTTAGGAGTGAGTATGACAAGATTTAATTTTTTTTCAATTGTATTATGTATGATTATGATCACTCTTTTTGCTTGTTCCAGCAGCGAACAACAAAAGGATGAAAATCAAAATAGTGTCAAAGCGATGCCAAATGTCACCATTATGACCCATGACAGTTTTTCCATCAGCAAGGAACTTGTTGCCAGGTTTGAAGCCAAGGTTAAAGCAAAAATATTAATTTTAAAATCAGGGGATGCGGGTGAAGCTTTAAACAAGGCAATTCTTTCAAAAAATAATCCCTTGGCAGATATATTTTACGGGGTTGATAATACATTTTTAAGCAGAGCTTTAAAGGCAGATATGTTTGTTGCCTACGCACCTTTACATCTTGATGCTGTTGATGATGACCTAAAACTGGATTCAAAAAATACCCTTATCCCGGTGGATTTTGGTGATGTCTGTTTAAATTATGATATCAAGTGGTTTAATACCAATAAAAAAACCCCTCCTGCCATGCTTGAAGAGTTAATTAAACCTGAATATAAAGGTTTATTAGTTGTTGAAAATCCTGCAACATCCTCTCCCGGTCTTGCATTTTTACTTGCAACCATCAGCAGGTTTGGAGAAGATGGATATATTGATTACTGGCAAAAACTTAAAGCCAATGAGGTGCTTATTACAAATGGCTGGAAAGAGGCGTACTGGGGCAAATTTACAGCAGCCTCCAAAGGTAACAGACCCATTGTTGTAAGCTATGCTTCAAGCCCTGCTGCAGAAGTTTTTTACAGTGAAAACAAATTAGATCAAGCTCCCACTGGTGTGGTGATTGAAAATGGTTCTGCATTCAGACAGATTGAGTTTGCAGGAATTTTAAAGGGCACAAAAAATATGGTGCTTGCAAAAAAGACCATGGATTTTATCTTGTCAAAAGATTTCCAGGAAGATATTCCGCTGCAAATGTTTGTTTTCCCTGCAAATCAGAAAGCCAATTTGCCTGAAGTATTTAGAAAACATGCCATAATAACTAAAGAGCCTGCACAATTAGATTCTGAGTTAATTGATATTAAAAGAGATACCTGGCTCCAAGAGTGGACAGAAAAAATACTCTGATAAGCAGTATTAACACAGCATGCTTGTTTTGATATAAACAATATGAAAAAATATATTCACCCATATGCTCTGGCAGGAGTGGTTCCTGCCTGCTTTTTTCTGATTTTTTATTTTTATCCCCTCTCCGGGATTTTTATAAAAAGTTTTTTTGACCCTTTATTGAATCAGGAGAAATTGAGTTTTGTTTTTCTGGAACAGATATTCCTGTCACCAAGAGTGATGAAAATCATATGGTTTACCTTCTGGCAGGCTGGGCTCTCAACCCTGCTAACACTTATTTTTGCTTTGCCCTCTGCCTTTGTCATGTCCCATTACGCATTCAGGGGTAAAAAAATCATTAAAACCCTTGCTTCAATTCCCTTTGTTCTGCCTGCCATTGTTGTGGCAACTGCATTCCAGGCCTGTTTTGGGGAAAACAGTTTCTTTGGATTCACCATTGAAAATCCTCTGATTTTAATTCTTCTTGCCCATATTTTCTATAATTTTTCTGTAATGCTAAGGATAATAACGGGGTTCTGGGCTTCACTGCAAGGGCAGATCAAAGAGGCTGCCATGGTGTTGGGAGCCAGTCCTTTGCAGGTGTTTTTAAACATAACACTGCCCCTGCTGAAACCTGCCATACTTGCTGCATCAATACTGGTATTTATTTTCTGTTTTTCAAGCTTTGGAATTATTCTGATCTTAGGAGGTCCTTCATACTCCACCATTGAAGCGGAAATTTACAGACAGGCTGCACATATGTTTAATCTGCCCGTTGCATCAAGTCTCTCTTTAATCCAGATTATTTTTACCTTTTCTTTAATGTGGGTATATACCCTGTTTACAAAAAAGGCAGCAAGGTTTGCGCCTGATTCCGGACAGGCAAATCTTAAAAAACCTGATCTTTGGTGGGAAAAAACTCTAATTGCGGCAGTACTTGCTTTCATCATAGCTCTGTGCGTTATTCCGCTATTGGCACTTGTTATAAAATCATTAAGTCATAACGGAGAGTGGACATTTTTCTATTATAAAGCCCTTTTTCACAACACATCTGATTCAATATTTTATATTCCACCCTTTCATGCCGTTAAATTCTCTTTTTTATTTGCAGGAACTGCTCTTGTAATAGCACTTATAACAGGCCTTTGTGCTGCACTTTTTATCCGCTTTGCAGATTGCAATATCTCAAATAAACTCTCAACGTTTTTTGACCCGATATTCATGCTTCCCCTGTCAACCTCGGCAGTTACCCTGGGGTTTGGTATTATCATAACCCTTGACAAACCGCCTTTGAATTTACGAACTTCCATATTCTTAATTCCCATTGTTCATGCTCTGGTAGGATTTCCCTTTGTATTAAGATCGATCCTGCCGGCATTGCGCTCCATTCCGAAGAATCTGACAGATGCAGCTTCCACGCTTGGGGCATCTCCCTTGAAAATATTGAGATACATTGACCTGCCGCTAATATCAAAGGGTCTTGTGGCAGGTGCTATCTTTGCTTTTACCATCAGTCTTGGGGAATTTGGTGCAACAATTTTTACGGCAAGACCTGAAACCCCTACTATTCCCATTGCTATTTACAGATTTTTAAGCCAGCCAGGGGCAATAAATTATGGACAGGCAATGGCAGTTTCAACTATATTGATGGTTGCAACTGCCATTGGATTTATTACAATTGAAAATTTCAGAATAGAAAATTCAGAGGGCTTTTAATGGAAAAAGAGCTTGTCATTAAAAATTTAAATAAAAAATATGATGATGGGAGCCTTGTTTTACACGATATTAATTTAACTTTGCAACAGGGTACAAAGCTCTCTGTACTTGGACCTTCAGGAAGCGGTAAGACAACGTTGCTCCGACTTATTGCAGGATTGGAAAAACCAGATTCCGGCAGTATTATTTTTAATGGCAGGCCGATGAATAACTGCCCTGTGCATAAAAGAAATTTTGGCATGATGTTCCAGGAGTTTGCCCTTTTCCCCCACCTCAATGTTTTTAACAATATTGCCTTTGGCCTTAAGATGAAAGGTATGCAAAAAACAGAGATTGAATCATCTGTTCAAGATGTACTTTTAATGACAGGACTTACAAATTTAAAAAAAAGAAGTATTGATGATCTTTCAGGAGGAGAACGCCAAAGAGTGGCGCTTGCAAGGACATTGGCTCCCTGCCCTGACCTTTTAATGCTTGATGAGCCATTAAGCTCCCTTGACAGGGTATTGAG
>JAOZRI010000036.1 GCA_029940235.1 Desulfobacula sp.
AATGAAATTATTTCAAAGATTTTATCAGTTGATATTGCTAATCGTTATATTTTTACCTGTTTTATTTCCTTCATTTTCCTTTGGAGTTGATAACATGGGTTTGTTCAGGATTGGAACCGGCGGCCAAACTGGAGTTTATTATCCCATTGGGAAAATTATAGCACAGGGCATTACAAATAATAATATATCAATTAAGGCAACTGGAACAAATAGCACCCGGGTTATTATCAGTATAGCCCAGAATTCTGGCGGATCATTAGCAAATGTTCAAGCAATAACAGCTGGTGAAATTGAAGCTGGATTAGTCCAGGCTGATGTCGCTGCATGGGCATTTAATTCTAAACATGCTTTCAAAAACAGTGACAAAGTCCGGGATATTCGGGCAATAGCAAGCCTTTATCCTGAGAAGTTTCAAATTGTCACACGCCGTGATGCAAAAATTAATAGTGTGAATGATCTTAGAGGGAAACGAATATCTGTTGATGAGGTTGGATCAGGGACATTGGCTGTTATGAAAATAGTTCTTGAAGCCCACGGTCTGAACGAAAAAGATCTCAAACCAGTTTATCTCAAACCGGTTTTTACCCATGGTAAAATAGTAAGTAATGAACTTCAGGGTTTTGTTATGATGGCTGGTGCCCCAATGGAAGCTGTTATTCAATTGTTAAGTACAGGGATATCTCTTGTTCCTATAAAACCTAAAATGGCTTCCATTATAGAATCGAAATATCCTTATTTAGTCCCAGGTTTAATACCCGCAGACATTTACTCTGGGATTCCCGATACACCAACTATTCAGGTGCATGCACTTCTGGTTGTCAGCAAAGCAATGGATGAAGAACTTGTTTATAAAATTACAGCAGCCTTATGGAATGAGCAAACACTTTCTATGCTAACAACAGGACATCCACAGGGAAAATCAATTACGACTGACACTGCCTTGGTTGGTGTTTCAATACCACTTCACCCAGGTGCAAAAAAATATTACCAAAACCATACACAACGTTTTAGCGGCAAACAACTGTAATGAAAAAGAACCTCCCAGTTTTTCAACTGCTTTCATGGTTGCTAATGGTAGTAGTGATTGTCGGTGTTATTGCTACAGGAATCATTACAAATATTACCCTTCGATCAGTTGAAAAAAAACTTCCCGGGATACTTCTAAAAGAACTCAATGATCTTTCTCTTGTACTTGAAAATCTCTCAGATGTTGTACATACAGCGAGTATTGCCAAAAACGTCCCCAGTTCAGATAATATAAAACTGCTTCAAAAAAAAATAGAACCTGTGTATGAAGATATTGTAAAACTGCGAGACTCCTATGTGTTTGACAATATAGTACAGGCTTCTGCTTTTCATGCAGTAGTTGCACCGGCAATTGCAGATCTGAATATTTGGCTCTCCGAAGGCATTTCAGGATTACCACCAGAGGACAAAACAGTAACAGCCATAATATTTTTGCGAATTGAGGATGCTTATCAAAAAGCTCTATTGCAGAACCGAGAATCGAGAATGATCGCCCAAAAAATACTGGTTGAGCAGCAAAATAGGCTTGGAAATTTTGTATTCAATGCTAATTTATTCTTTGTTTTGACCATAATAGTTGTGTTTTGTATTGTATATTTATTGATTCGACAATATATACTTCAGATCAGAGAATTAAAGGCACAATCTAGATTACAGGCAAGTGAAGCTAAATATCGACGATTGATGAATAACTCCAAGGCCATGATCTATAGACAGTCTCTGCCTGATGGGCGGTACGAATATGTCAGTCCTGCTTCCGTTGATATCATAGGGTACACCCCGGAAGAGCTTTATGACTATCCAATGATTATTAAAGACATCATACATTCTGATTGGGTAGAGTACTTAGAAAATCAATGGAACAAATTATTAAAAGGGGAAATTCCTCCAATTTATGAATATCAGATGATACATAAATCAGGAAAAATCAGATGGCTTCATCAGCAAAACATTTTAATTTATGATGAACATGGTTCTCTTATTGCTACAGAGGGAATAGTCACTGATCAAACCTTATTCAAGCAAGCAGAACAGAAGGCAATCAATGCCGAGAATATTGCAGGAGAACAAAGAAAAATGGCTTTAGTTGGTCAAATTGCAGGGAAAATGGCCCATGATTTTAATAATATCCTGGGAATTGTTATGGGCAATACCGAACTTGCATTACTTGACTGTAAAGAACCGCAAACAAAAAAAACTCTGAAATTGATTGTTGAACAAACCCTGCGAGGTAAAAATTTAACCAGAAACCTTGTTGCCTTTGCCAAGGATCAAGAGCCCAGGCAGGAGTTTTTTAACCTGCATGGAAAAATAGAACTGGTTATAAACCTTTTGAAAAAGGATTTGAAAGGAATTTCAATCGGCAGGGAAGATAGCCCAGAGGTTCCCGATCTGCTTGCTGATTCCGGAATGATTGAGCATGCACTTGTTAACCTTTTACAAAATTCAATTCATGCAACAAGCATGGCTGAACAGCCCCAAATAATAATTAGAACCTTTCTTAAAGATAAAAATATTTATATTGAAATTGAGGATAATGGATGTGGTATCCCTGAAGAGGCCATTGATAGAATATATGAGCCGGCTTTCACAATGAAAGGAAGCAGGGATATAACTGGTTCATATAAATCCGGTATTAAGGGAACTGGTTATGGGATGGCAAACGTGAAGAAATATATTGAACAGCATAAGGGAAATATTTCAATTGATTCAAAAATTGAGAAAGGCACAAAAATTACACTCCGTCTCCCTGTAATAAAAAAAGGATTAACTAAAAAAGAAATAATAGAAATTCAGAAAGAAAATTTCAGTTCTAAAAAATCTATTCTGCTTGTGGAAGATGAACAGGCTATTTCAGATGTGCAGTATAAAATACTGACACATGAACCATGTAACCACAAAGTTGATGTTGCCGCTACGGGTAAAATGGCTATGGATTTATTTGAGAGGAATCAATATGATTGTATAAGTCTGGATTATGTTCTTCCAGGTAATCTGAATGGAATGGATGTATACAAACATATCAGGCAGACAAATAAAACCATTCCAATCCTTTTTGTATCCGGAAATCTGGATTTTTTACAATCCATTAAAGAATTAAAGCATAAAGATTCTTGTGTTGATCATGTTTCAAAACCCTGTCAAAATAAAGATTATGTAAATGCTATTGATGATCTATTGAGCAAAACGTCACAAAATTCAACTTAATATATCAAAAACATTCTGAGCATATTTTCAAAATTATTTTCTGGAAATTTGGATAAAATCAATAATACTTACATGATTGGAATCAATGTTTAACCCAAATTTCCAGTGATTATTCCAGGAAATTTTATTTTTATCATTGACCTCCCAACCCATTGCAGGTAGATCATACAAAGTATTTATTCTAAAAGGAAAAACTCATGTTAGATTATCCCATATATTTGATAAGATCCAGAAACTTTATTATAATTTGCTTTTTGTTTGCACTATTCATCTATGGATGTTCCGGTATAAAAGTCAGTCAAGATTATCAACAAGATACGAACTTTAACAATTTAAAAACATATACCTGGAAATACATAACCCAGGAAAAAACTGGTGATGTGAGAATTGATAGCTCCTTGATGGATAACAGAATTCGCAAAGCCACAGAGAGTGCTCTGATGGAAAAAGGGTTGATTGCTGCAGAGGAAATTCCTGATTTTCAAGTGGCATATACATATACTATCTCAAAAAAAAATTATTCCGGCCCGGTCAATACAGGCATAGGGTTTGGATTTGGATCATATAGACGCTATGGAACAATAGGTATCCGAACGAGCACACAAGTAGATGAATATGACGAGGGACTTCTGGTTATTGATTTTTTAAAATCAGACAGCGATATTATCCTATGGAGAGGGAAAAGTACGCACCGGGTTGATACTCATTCAACACCTGAAAGTACAACTGATCAGATTAATAAAATTGTTAAAAAAATATTGTCCCAATTCCCGCCTGGAAAGCCACTTTGATCTGATCTGGTAAAGAAAAAGTGGACATTCATACATCTCTTATAATAATTAAATATTGATTTCCAATTCTGTAAGAGTGAAAAGTTATTTGTCTTGAGTCTTTATTTATAGTAGTGTGATTTTCATGATGTAAACAGTTTTTTAAAAAATATGAAATATGAAAAAAATCATATCCACTGAAAAACTCCCAATAAAGCTATGGTTGGATGATATCGAAGATGGCGCACTTCAACAGGCAAAAAATATTGCCCATAATTATGTTTCCCAGGAAAAACACTTTGGCCGAAAAGTTTATGTTCATCGAAAAGGTGCAACCTCTGCAAGGAAAGATGAACTTGGAATTATCCCTGGCTCCCAGGGAACCTGTAGTTATATAGTCAGGGGAAAAGGGAACAAGGATAGCTTTAAAGGTTACAAATGAAATTACAACTGAATATTCTGGAAAACCATTTTACGATTCACCGTTTTCCAGCAAATCATGAAATTCCAAATCAGGTGTATGAAAGCCAATTTTATTCAATCAGTAAAACTGATGAGGAATTATCAATTGTTTGCAATTCTACAACCCAGGTTAACTCTGAAAAGTCTGATACCGATTGGTCATGTATTAAGGTAGAAGGTCCTTTGGATTTTTCTCTGACAGGCATTTTAGCAAAAATATCAACAGTTCTTGCTAAAGCTGAAATAAGTATTTTTGCAATATCAACCTTTGATACAGATTATATTTTGGTTAAATCAGAAAAACTACCGTTTGCAGAAAGGGCATTGCTGAAATCTGGATATACTTTTCACCATTGAAACCGAATCGTTGCAGCAGATCAAAAGGAGGTCCCAACCGGCTAATCACCTGTTAGCCTAAGGAAACAATGCAGGTTGATTTTAAAGACTATTTACCCTCTGAATTCAGAGATTCAGCGATACGGCTCTATTTCACCGCGCTCAAAGAAAAACTTGAACCGATTCTTGGCAGTGCTGGTTTGCCTGCTTCAGGGAAATGGGTTCCTTTCAGAGAACTTGCAGGCGGAAAAAAGTGGTATCGGCTGTTTGGCCAACGGTGTGAAAAACCTTTAAAAAAAATTGCTTTAAAGCATGGGTTTCAATAATGAGGAGTTTGTAATATGATACCAGAATCAGAGATCTTTGACAAAATTTACAATGATTATATTGCTCAAATTGCCAATATTGATATTATATTTATATAAAGATAGACTTGGACTGAAAACAGAAAGAGTTTTCTTTAATAATTACAAAATAAAGAAAGAGGCCAGAAAAGATATTTTTGTCCCAAATTTAAAAGATTCAAAGACCGTTTTCACGGGCACAAGTTTGCATAACGATTCACAGGATTACAGGAGGCGAAGTCGATTTGAAATATATTAAAGAATACAGAGATTCAGGGCTTGCAAAAAATATAATTAAAGCAATAAAGGCTGAAAGCAAAAAAGAGCTTGCTCTCATGGAGGTATGCGGCACCCATACAATGTCTATCTTCCGGCATGGAATCAGAAGTGTTCTGCCCTCGAACATCAGTCTGCTGTCAGGGCCTGGATGCCCTGTTTGTGTTACTGCCCAGCAGGATATTGATGCTTTTGTAGAATTTGCAAGAATTGAAAATGTTATTGTAACAACCTTTGGAGATTTGATGAAGGTTCCGGGCTCTGGTTCAAGCCTGACAAAGGAAAAAGCTCGTGGAGCTGATGTGAAAATTGTCTATTCCATGTTTGATGCCTTACAGATTGCAAAGAACAACCAGGATAAGGAAGTGGTCTTCTGCGGTGTGGGTTTTGAGACCACCATTCCAACCATTGCAGCCGGGATTTTATCAGCCAAAAATGAGGAAGTTAAAAACTTTAGTGTTTACTCTGCTAATAAATTAACTCCCCCTGCCCTGGCAGCGCTCATGGAAACCAAAGGCGTTAAAATTGACGGATTTATTCTTCCAGGTCATGTATCAGTCATTACAGGAACCAATGCATATAGAGCAACATTTGAAAAATATGATATTCCATCGGTGATTGCGGGCTTTGAGCCCATTGATATTTTAAATGCTGTTTTAATGCTGATCAGGCAGAATGAAAGCAACTCACCTGCCCTTGAGAATGCCTATCCAAGAGCAGTATCTGATCAGGGTAATATCAAGGCAAAAACCATTATGAACCAGGTTTTTGAAATCTGCAATACTGTCTGGCGCGGTATCGGAGAAATTCCTTTAAGCGGTATGAGTTTAAAGCCTGAATACAACCAATTTGATGCTGCAATAAAATTTAATATGAATATGCCAAATGTACCTGAACCCAAAGGCTGTGCCTGCGGTGATATTTTAATGGGCTTAAAAACACCTGAGGCCTGTGCTCTATATAAAAAGGCCTGCACCCCTATAAACCCTGTAGGACCCTGTATGGTCTCCAGTGAAGGAGCCTGTGCTGCATACTACAGGTATAATTGATAAATTATATTGTGACGCATTATGCATTGATTATCAGTGGTCATTCCCGGCATAAATCCACATGGGTTCAGTCTTTCCTGCACGTTCAAACCCCAGTGTTTTGTAAAACCCAATTGCTTTACCATCAGCTGTCAGCATTTGCTGATGAAATGATGAATATTTTTTTTGCATCAATTCCATCATTAAACGTCCGATTCCTTTTCCATGATGATCTGGATGGACAAGCATATGCGGGTAGTAAACAACCAGGCTGCCATCGGATATGGCATTGCCGATTCCAACAAGTTGGCCTGAAATTCTTGCTGTAATCAGAGAATCAGAATTTTTAAGAGCCGGCATTAATTTGTCAGGCTGATCGGCTGATGACCAGCCATTTGCCCTATAAAGCTCAATAACCTCATCTTTTTCAATTTTATCTTCCAAACTTAATTTTAGATCCATAAATATCCTGATAATATCATATATTAAATCAGTGGAGTAATCTGTTCAATCCAAATCATATTACTCTTACTAAGATTCCTTTTTAATTTTTTTTGCCTGTTTTATTGCCGCCTTTACATTACGCTGAAAAATATGAAAAGGGATGTCAATGTTAAAATTTTCAAATAAACTTTTATATTGCTGTCTGGAAAGTTTACTTAAATCCAACAGAAGAAATTTATCTCTCCACTCATTGAGTTTTTCTTGAAAATGTTTGGTCATTGTTGTGGTGAGAGGATTTTTAAGATGCTTTCTATTCCAGGGGCAGGCATCCTGGCATATTTCACAATCCTGTATCCTGTTTTCCATTAAATCCACAACTTCATGAGGTAAATTATCACGAGAAAGGAGACTGGATATACATCTGTTAATATCCAGCACATGGGGCTTTTCAATGGCTTTAACAGGACAGGCTTTCTGGCATTCAGTACATTTATGGCACCTGTCTGGCTCTTTTTTGACACTCTGTTCAAGGTTGGCATCGGTTAAGACTCCTCCCAATGCCAGAAATGTTCCATATTTTTTTGATATAAGCAGAGAGTGCTTACCCTGCCATCCTAAACCTGCTCTTATGGCAGCAAGTTTCAAGGGTACAATAGATTCACCTTCAATGGAGCCATCACAAACCCTGGCCTCATATCCATTTTTTTTTAAAAATTGAACAATGGGTTCAAGTGGTTTGACAACATCAAGAAAAAAGCCAGAAAGATATAACCTGCTTGTTCGTCCATACCAACTATCTCTCCACTCTGGCATGGTAACACCGCCAATATATGTTCCCACAACAATAATGGATTTTGCACTTGGCATGGTCAGTTTAGGGTCACGGCGTTTATGCTGATTTAATGCATAATTATCAAATTGGGAGGCGCTGGCAATGCCGACAGTATCAATGCCTGGGCAACCTTCAAAATCTCTGATTTTTTCTGAAAGAGTATGTTTATTCATTAATCCTGCCTGATCTCTCCTCGTAGCCTACAATGGTAATCATTCACAATACTCTGCTACAAATAACACTTTTTAATTGGTAGCACAATGTGAATCCAGCTTGTATGAAATCCAAATCTTAATGAAGAAAACATTAGGACAATTTAATTGACAAGCAATTTTGTATGGATAATCATGTAATTATGAAAAATACTAAAAGGGTGAATATATATTATGCCAAATGAACAATCAGATCAACGACCAGATGAAAGAACAGAACAAGAACAGGTTGAAACAATTTTACTTGATCATGGATCAGGAGGAAAAATTTCCCACTCAATGTTTTCTGAAATGATCCTTCCTCTGTTTGACAATAAAGAGCTTGCAAAACAGGATGATGGAGCAGTTCTTGATGTGCCAGAGGGCAGGATTGCCTTTTCAACTGACTCCTATGTGGTGGACCCCATTTTTTTTCCAGGCGGCAACATAGGAGATCTTGCTGTTAACGGAACTGTAAATGATGTTGCAATGTGCGGTGCAATTCCACTTTATATCAGTGTAGGCCTGATTATTGAGGAGGGCTTTTCCAAAAAAGACCTTGAAACTATTCTCAAAACCATGGCAGATGCTGCAAAAAAAGCAGGTGTTAAAATTGTAACAGGAGATACCAAGGTTGTCCCCAAAGGCAAAGCTGACAAAATCTTTATCAATACTTCCGGCATAGGTCTCATTCCAAAAGGGGTAAATGTATCGGGAAACAGGGCAAAACCTGGTGATAAAATCATTATCAGCGGCACCATTGCAGATCACGGCATTACAATTTTAAGCACACGGGAGGGCCTGAAATTTGATTCAAACATAGAGAGTGATTCAGCCCCGTTAAATAAAATGGTGCAGTCAATTGTTGGATCAGGCCTTGACATCCACGTTCTTCGTGACCCTACAAGGGGTGGGCTTGGTACTACGCTTAATGAAATTGCTTCCCAATCCAGCGTTGGCATTAATATTTATGAAAACTCTCTTCCTATTCAGGGGCAGGTACAGGGAATCTGCGAACTTCTCGGATTTGATCCTCTCTACATTGCCAATGAAGGTAAACTCATAGCTTTTGTGCCTGAAAAAGATTGTGAAAAAATGCTTGCTATTATCAGGCAGGATGAATTTGGTAAAAATGCTGTTATCATTGGTGAAGTAACAGATAAAACTCCTGGTAAAGTCTTTCTTGAGACCATCATAGGCGGCTCCAGAATCATTGATATGCTGACAGGAGAACAACTTCCAAGAATATGCTGATCTATTTTTTACAAAAAATGAACCTAAGTGACTATCCAAAAAAATTATTATTCTATTTTATCACACAAACAATTCCATCGAAACAGGTCAAAAAATTGAGAAGTGAATAGTAATTTACCCAAAAATAATTTTTTGCTTGCATTATCCATTTTGAAGGCATATGACTTTCGCAGTGGTATAATAAATATTTGATATAACATAATGAAGGAGGAAGGTTATCATATAAACAGTGTCTGAATGGGAATCTGGCGGTTTTTGGGCAGGCACGACATAAAGGAGGTAAGTTAAATGCCAAAAGTCTTTAATACTTTATCAAATCAAGGACAAGGTGAGAAAAGTCCTGAAATTAAAGGTATTGCCCGTAGAGATTTTTTAAAATTCTGTACTATTACTGCGGCAAGTCTTGGATTACCATTGAACATGGGCCAGGCCATTGCTGACACTATTACCAGCAAAAAACGCCCGCCTGTAATCTGGGTACATTTCCAGGAATGCACAGGCTGTACAGAGAGCCTGCTGCGGGGGACACACCCAACTATTGAACATCTCATCTTAGATCTTATTTCTCTTGATTATTCAGAAACACTTATGGCTGCTGCCGGCCATCAGGCAGAAGCTGCTCTTCATAAATCCATAAAAGAGAATGAAGGCAAATTTATTCTTGTTGTGGAAGGTTCAATTCCCACCAAAGATAACGGTGTCTATTGCAAGATAGGCGGGAAAACTGCTCTCTCCATTCTTGAAGATATTGCTCCAAAGGCTGCTGCTATTGTAGCTATTGGTTCCTGCGCTTCATGGGGTGGTTTACAGTCATCTAAACCAAATCCAACCGGGGCAAAGGGAGTTCCTGAAATCATCACTGACAGACCTGTTATAACACTGCCAGGATGCCCTGCAAGCCCTTACAATCTGTTATCAACTGTGCTCTATTATCTCACCCTTAAAAAGCTTCCCCAGCTTGATGATAAGGGTCGTCCAAAATTTGCCTATGGTACTCTGATTCATGACAATTGTGAACGCAGACCCCATTTTGATGCTGGAAGGTTTGCATTAAAATATGGTGATGAAGGTCATAGACAGGGCTGGTGCTTATTTCAGCTTGGGTGTAAAGGTCCTGAGACCCATGCAAACTGCCCTGTACAACTTTTTGGTGATGTTGGCTCCAATGCCTGGCCTGTTGGTACTGGTCACCCATGCTTCGGATGTACGGAAAAAGGCATCGGCTTTGAAAAACCACTTCATCAAACCGTTGACTCTGTTACTCCACCTTTGACATATCCAAAGGTTGGTGGGACTCAACAGGGTAAAGGCATGAACGCTGGTGGTGCTGCCATTGCAGGCGTGGTTGCAGGAGCTGCACTTACTGCCGGCATAAAAGTAACAAAAGCGCTTAAAGAAGAAGAAACCAATTCATAAATAGGAGGGAAACATGAAAGTTGATCGTAGAGATTTTCTAAAAGTACTCTCCGCCGGCGCTGTTACTGCTGCTGTTCCTGATAATGTTTTTGCAAGAGCAAAAAAAAATGTCTCGCCCGAGGCTGTTGGAATCTTGTATGACGCAACTTTGTGCATAGGGTGTAAAACCTGTGAAATAGCCTGCCAGAATTATAATAAATTAACGTCACAACCTTCTGACAGCAGCAATACAGATTTTGATCCATACACTTTTGCATTGAACAAAATTGAGATTTACAGAAATGGCGATGGAACTAATAAAGAGAGTAAAAATGGATATAATTTTTTCAAAAAAGCATGTATGCACTGTGTTGATCCCAATTGTGTTTCAGCCTGTCCTGCATCTGCTTTAACAAAAGATACAGAAACAGGAATTGTCTCCTGGGATTCAGATGCCTGTATTGGCTGCCGCTACTGCCAGGTAGCCTGTCCATTTTTGATTCCAAAATTTGAGTATGGTGCTGCTTTTCCTGAAATTATCAAGTGTGAAATGTGCCAGCATGTTCAGGTAAAAGGAAAAATTCCGGGCTGTTGTGATTTCTGCCCTACTGGAGCTGCTGTTTTTGGAAAATTTTCAGATATTTTAAAAGAGGCAAAAAACAGGCTGGCTCTGCCGGAAGAGAGTAATTATAAATATCCGGTTGGTGATCTTAGCGGTAAAAGGTCAAAAGACAACCCGGTTAAAAAATATATAAATTATGTATATGGAGAAAAGGAGGGTGGTGGAACTCAATACCTGATTCTATCTGCTGTGCCATTTGAAAACTTAGGCCTGCCAAAACTGCCTGATTATTCAAATGCTTCAAAAACCGAAGGAATACAGCATACTCTGTATAAAGGCATGATCGCTCCTATTGTATTATTTGCAGGACTTGCATTTACAACCTATAAAACTGCAAAAGCAGATAACCAATCTGATAAAGGAGAATAGATATGAGCGAATTAAAGCCTATAAAAGGAAAAATTTTCACACTGCCGTTTTTCATCCTTTTGATACTCTCTGCCATTGCCCTTGTGTTTATAATCAAACGGTTTATGTATGGACTTGGAGCAGTTTCCAATCTAAGTGACGGATATCCCTGGGGCATGTGGATTGTTTATGATGTTGTAACAGGAACAGCCATTGCCTGCGGTGGATATGCCATGGCAATCCTGGTTTATGTATTTAACAAGGGGCAATACCATCCTCTTGTCAGATCGGCACTGCTTGCAAGTATGTTTGGTTATACACTTGCTTCGGTTTCCATATTTTTTGATGTTGGCAGATACTGGCAGATGTATAATATATTCCTGCCGTGGTATTCCAATACAAATTCTGTCATGTTTGAAGTTGCAGCATGTATTGCAACTTATATCCTTATAATGTGGCTGGAATTTTCTCCTGCCTTTTTTGAAAAACCAGGCAGCGAGAAAACACTTAAAAAAATTAATTCTGTAATGTTTATTTTTATTGCCCTTGGAGTTTTACTGCCGACAATGCATCAATCATCCCTTGGAAGTTTGATGATTATTGCAGGAGATAAATTATCAGGCCTGTGGCAGACAGGTTTTCTGCCGCTGCTGTTTTTGATTTCAGCCATTATGATGGGTTTTGGCATGGTAATTTTTGAGTCTCTGTTTTCATCGGTTACTCTTAAAAGACCTCTGGAAACACCTCTGCTTGCAAAATTATCAGGCGTAATTCCAAAACTTCTGATTGCGTTTTTAATTATCCGCTTTGGTGATTTAATCTTCAAAGGAAAATTAGGTTTATTATTTAATTTTAATCTTCAAAGCCTGATGTTTATAATTGAAAACCTGTTGTTTATCTATCCTCTGATCATATTATCATCACAAGAAAAAAGAAACCAGTCAAAATGCCTGTTTTTATCTGCAGCTTCTCTGGTACTGGCAGGTTCAGTCTATAGATTTGATACATTCCTCATTGGATTCAGCCCTGGAGTAAACTGGCATTATTTCCCCTCTTTTGCTGAGATCATGATTACTATTGGAATCATTTCTGTCGAGATAATGGCATATCTGATCTTTATTAAAACACTGCCTGTACTGCCTGATGTTAAACATGCTTAAAACTTTACCTGATTAAAATTTTTCAAGGAGAAAATATAAAATGTCAAAAATAATAACAATTGATCCTGTCACAAGAATAGAAGGACATTTGCGCATTGATTGCAAAATCAATAATGGCAAAATA
Source organism: Desulfobacula sp. (assembly GCA_029940235.1). Taxonomy (GTDB): domain Bacteria; phylum Desulfobacterota; class Desulfobacteria; order Desulfobacterales; family Desulfobacteraceae; genus Desulfobacula. Next base: position 12,821 of record JAOZRI010000036.1, read on the forward strand.
GAAAAAGCCTGGTCTTCCGGCCAGATGTACCGCGGCATTGAAACGATCTTAAAGGGACGTGACCCGCGGGATGCCTGGCTTTATACACAAAGGTTATGCGGAGTATGTACAACAGTTCATGCCATGGCATCTGTACGCGCAGTGGAAAATGCCCTTGACCTTCCAATCCCTAAAAATGCTCAATTTATCCGTAACATTATAATTGCAGCACACAGTATCCATGACCATATAGTGCATTTTTATCATCTTTCAG
>JAOZRI010000301.1 GCA_029940235.1 Desulfobacula sp.
TACTTGTCAAATGTTTTTAAAAATAAATTTTAATTTATTTCCAGTAACCAGAAATGAAACATTCAATATTTTAAAAACTGGTGACTGTCTGGTGATTAACTGTCTTAAATATTTAATGGTATTTCATATTGTACAATTGACGTGCAGCATGTCAAATGTATGACAAAATAAATATTATTCTTTCTGAATCCTGAAAATCTGCATAGAGTGTACGGGGCTTGAAAAATTTTTTAAGATTAGTACGTCTTGTTTAACATACCTGAAAAACAGCTGTAGACCTCATATAATAACGCTTTGAGAATCAGTGTCCATATCCTTATAATTTTTTCTTATCAATAACTTAAACAAAACAGTAGAAAAAGCCAATTTAGAATTCAGGTATAGAAATTGCTTTTATTAAAATTAGGCATAATAAAATATGGATAATAAAAATTATTTCTGAGTTGTTTTTTGAAGTTTAATACAATGTGAGAGGGATAATGGCGGATTCAAGAATTTTTGGCCATACATCAAGATTAATTGCAAATGCACTTGATGTGTCTGCCAGACGGCATAAATTGATCTCAGGCAATATTGCTAATATGGATACCATTGGGCATAAACCCAAAGATCTTGATTTTAATAAAACACTAAAAAGAACTATGGATGAGAAAGAACCGGATTTTTTGGATAAAACCCATGTAAATCATCTGGCAGCAGATAATGAAAAGAAATTTACAATGAACGGGGAGAATAGTGAGGATGTTGATATCTATCACCTGGATTCTGTGAATATTGATACTGAAATGATGAATCTTATGGAGAATAATATCAAATACCGAACAATTGTAGAATTGAAATTAAGAAAATCAGCAATAATGAAATATGCAATTGATGAGGGTGGAAGATAATTCACGCACTTTAAAAACGTTTCTATAAAAAACAGAGAAGCTCTTTCATGGTTTCCATTTGAGCTTTCCAAACTCTGTTAAAAAATGTATATTATAGTTTATCAATAATGAGTCTAAATTTTATAACAGGATTTTCCATGGATATTCTGGTATTTGGTGCTTGTTTTGCTATAATTGCCCTTGCTTCAAAACAGATCGGACAAAGCCTGACTAAAACCGGGCTTCCCTTGATTAGTGGATTTTTATTGACCGGGGTTGTTGCAGGTCCTTATATCCTTGATCTGATTTCTGTGGAAGCAGCCATGAATTTAAGGTTTGTGGATGAAATTTCCCTGGGGTTTATTGCTTTTGCTGCTGGAGGTGAGCTTTATCTAAAAGAGCTTAAAAGCAGATTCAAAACTATAGCATGGGTCACCACTGGCCTTGTAGTATGTACATTCTCTTTGACCGGACTTACATTTTTTTTCCTTTCCGATTTAATTCCATTTATGACAACCATGCCCATGGCGGCAAAAGTCGCTGTCTCAATTCTGGCAGGTGCTATAATGGTCGCCAGATCTCCCTCTTCTGCAATTGCAATTGTGAATGAATTAAGAGCTAAAGGTCTGTTTACTCAAACAGCACTGGGGGTTACCATTATCATGGATGTGGTGGTTATCATACTGTTTGCTGTCAATTCATCCATTGCAGATGCTCTTTTTTCAGGGCTGCATTTTAATTTTGGTTTTATTCTGCTCCTAGTGTTAGAAATAGGGATATCAGTTGTTATCGGCTATATTGTTTCGAAAATCATCCTTGCAATTTTATTGTTATCAATTCAAAAGTCGTTAAAGACTGGCCTTATTTTATTAATGGGATATCTGGTGTTTATTTTTTCATCTCAACTTTGTGAGTTTACCCACGATAATTTTTTTGTTGAAATCCTTCTTGAACCTCTTTTGATTTGTATGGTTGCAGGCTTTCTTGTGTCAAATACATCAAGATTTAGAAAAGAATTTACAAAAATTCTTTTTGATATAAGCCCCCCAATCTATATTGCATTTTTTACCCTTACCGGTGCCTCTTTGTCCCTGGACATTCTTTTACTCACATGGCCTATTGCCATCGCTCTGTTTTTTACAAGAGCAATTGCTATCTTCATCGGGTCTTTTATAGGTGGCATACTGGCAAGAAATCCGATGAAAGACAACACTGTCAGTTGGATGGCATATATTACCCAGGCCGGGGTGAGCTTAGGGCTTGCAAAAGAAGTTGTCGTGGAATTCCCGGAGTGGGGGAACCCATTTGCCACTATTATCATTTCAGTGATTGTTTTAAATCAGATCATTGGTCCGGTTTTATTTAAATATGTCATCAAATTTATGAAAGAAAATCATCCAAAAGCAACTAAGGACTCAGAATTTGAAGGTACCAGAGATGCTGTAATTTTCGGATCCGATGGCCAGGCATTTGCCCTGGCATTATCTCTTATTTCCTATGGATGGAGAGTGAAAATTGCTGCTGTTCAAATAAACAATAACCATAATAATCGGGATATTAAAGTTATTCAGTTGCACCAGTTGAATATAACAGAATTAAAAAAAATAAAGAGTCAGCATGCAGGGGCAATTGTGGCAATGTTATCTGATGATGAAAATTATCAGATTTGTGAAATTGCCTACGAACATTTTGGGACTCAAACTATCATTGCCCGCTTGAATGATCGAATTAATATTAGTCGTTTTCAAGCTTTAGACGTCTTGATTGTTGATCCTTCCACGGCAATCGTCAGCCTTCTGGATCATTTTGTACGGTCGCCTGCTGCTGCATCCTTGTTAATGGGGATGCATAAGAATCGTGATATTGTAGATCTTAACATTAAAAATCCAGACATGTTTGGCCTGGCCTTGAGAGATCTTCGCCTGCCCTTTGATACCATCATAATGTCTGTTAAACGGAGGGGTGTTCTATTTGTCCCGCATGACTTTACACGGCTTGAGGCAGGTGACCTTGTGACAATGGTAGGGTCATTGAATTCTTTGAAAGAAATTGCCCTGCGATTTGATACAAACCAGGAGGAGGCATTGTTACAAATAGTAGAAAGAGCAGTTGCAAAAGATTTTAATAATCATTTTGTTCAAACTGAAGTAAAAAATATCATCACCTCAAAAAAATCACTTCAAAAAGATCGATTTGATGTTCTTGTGGAAAAAAGCCTGGTCATGGATTTGAAAAAGGCAATAGATAAGGATGCCTTTTTTAACCTTGCTGCTCAAGCCATGTCAGAGTCATTAAAGATCTCTTCTCAGACTCTTAATGATATGCTCATCGAAAGAGAAGAAGAAGTCACAACAGTACTGGCTCCGGGGTTGGCAATTCCACATATTATTATTGAAGGTGAAAAAAAATTTTCAATTCTTCTTGCCAGGTGCAGGAAAGGTATTGAATTTTCCAAACCTCAATCACCGGTATATGCTGTTTTTGTATTAATAGGTTCCAAAGACGAAAGGCAATTTCATCTTCGCGCCCTTTCATCCATAGCCCAGATTGTTATGGATCCAAGATTTGAAAAAAAATGGATGCGGGCAAAAAGTCGAAAAGCTTTAAGAGATGTCATTA
>JAOZRI010000302.1 GCA_029940235.1 Desulfobacula sp.
TGTTTAAGCCTGCTGTGTTTTGTTTTATTATCAAGGCGCTTTCTTTTAGCATTTTTCGAAGGTTGAGTTGATTTTCGTTTTTTTTGTTTAACCATTGATTTTAAAATCAAGGCTTTTAACCTGTTTAAGGCGTCTTCTCTGTTTTTTACCTGACTTCGGAATCTTTGCGCCTTAATAACAATGATACCGTCCTTTGAAATTCTATTATCACGCACAGTCAATATTGTTTCTTTATACTTATCCGGCAGGCTGGAATTTTGGACATCAAATCGCAGGTGAATGGCTGTTGAGACCTTGTTGACATTTTGACCGCCTGCTCCCTGGGCTCTTATGGCCTCAAGTTCAATTTCATTATCAGGGATACTGATCTTATTTGATATCTGTAAAGCCTGGCTTACCATTTCAGGAACATTTCCTGAGCATATCAATATGTGGGATTCCATCTTCAAGGTATTCATTAGATGCTGATTTAAAGCCATGGGATTCGTAAAATTGTTTTAAATACACCTGGGCACCAATTTTAATATTATTTTCAGGCCAGGTGTTCTCAATGATTTTAATAGCTTTTTTAACCATGATATTGCTTATGCCCTCTTTCCGGTTTTCTTTTGCCACAACTACTCTGCCAACGCTTGCTTCCTTAAAACTTACACCCGGCGGCAGAATTCTTAAATATGCTGTACATTTTCCATTGTCACTATTCCTGCCTGAAAGATGCAGGGCATCAGGATGTCTGTCTTTTTCATCAGTCTCAGGATAAGGACAATTTTGTTCCACCACAAACACATCCACCCTGAGTTTTAACAACTCATATAATTCATCCACATCAAGCTGTTTAAATTTTTTTAACTGCCACTCCACTCTTTTTAAGACATCTCCCTGAATTCATCCATGGAACGACCTCTGATGGCTTCAGCAATTTCAAATACATAATCGTAAATATGAAGTCCTTTGGACGATGCAATAATTTCACCGTTTTCAACCCCTATCTGTTCTGCACAATATTGTTTCATCATCTCAATGGCAGCAAGATTTGCAGGAAATCCGCCAAACAGATCCCATGATCGAAAATATGGAAAAAAATGAAGCTTTCCATCCTGTATTCTTGTATCAATGTGCCTAAGACAGGGAGGATCAAGAAGAACCATATCAGAGGGCTGCCCCACCTGTAAAATCATCTGGTTATTTCTTTCACCCTGGTTTTTATATGTCCAGATCATCATTTCCATCTGGTTTACATAATATTTTCCATCTTCTTGTATCAGAATATTTCTATCTTCCCAGATCTCTCTTTCCTGTACCAGAATTTCAGTTAATTTTTTATAATCATCGGGCAAATATTCAAGGTCGCACTTGCATATTCTCTGGCCGTAAGTATATGATTCTCCCTCTTTCTCCTCTCCTGTCATAAGATATGGCAGATAATCATCAAGATAATCTTCATCCACAGGATCGGGAAATCCAAGGGCAGGATTTACCTTTGGCAGCAGTGGAATGCTTGAAGGGTGGGTTATATGAATTGTAATAAAATCAAACTCAAGCCTTTTCTGACCTTTAAATGATCCACGGTCGATGGTAAAAGATCTGCCCTGCTCAACACACCTGTAAAGGGCTTGAAACCAGGCATCTGAAAGGGTTGTTGCTTTAATAAACAGGGGTTGCAGCATGGTTAGAACTCCTTATGTATTTTAATTTAAAAATTATTCAACGCTATAAATATCATGACACATGGGGGACTTCTGGTACCTGGTATAAACCATGACTTTCTTGTTGGAATGGTGGGGCAAACAAATATTAGAGCAACTCAGGATAAATTTCAATTCACGTAATATTCAATCCCATATTTATAGAGATCTTTTACATCGGCTAAGGGTGATGAACATGGATTTATCCATTTGACACTACCACTGTAGTTTTTGTTTTTTTCAGGGCCTGTTGCAGATTCATCATAATTTTGCATCTTAAGATAAACAAGCTGACCCACAACAAGCTTTTCACTGCTCAACAGGGACATGCCGCCCTTGCTGTAATCTTTCATCTCTGCATAGGAGGATTGATCCTGGTAATCCATCCTGTACAAAAGCATTGGACTGCTATACTCATGCCTTGGATAACGCCTTTCTATTTCACTATGTTCCACTGGTCAATACCTTTTCATGATTCTTTGAAATGCTGTTTGAATATATAATATATAAAGCCATGCCCTGTAATTGCAAATATCTGTCAAAAAATCAAGGGGGAATTAATGAAAAATTTTAAGGTAAATATCTATATTTTTTTTAAAACCTTGTATCTCAATGACAAGTCTGCATATATTAGATTTTACTTTTTAAAATAATGGATTTAAATACAAAAGGGACTTATTGAATGCTGTCAAATCTTTTCAGTTCGGTGCAGATCGGAAATAAAACCTCTAAGAACAGGCTTTTAATGTCTGCCATGAGTATCAATTTTGGTGTGGATGAAAACTGCTTTGTTACAGATCAGTTAACTCAATATTTTGTAGAGAGGGCAAAAGGCGGTGCAGGCATGATGCTGGTAGGAGGCGGAGGTATCCATCCCGGAGGTCAGGAACTGCCTGATCTTCCCCAGCTGCATGATGACAGATGTATTCCAGCTCTTAAAAAAATGGTGGAGAGGGTAAAGCAGTATGACACTCTGTTTGGAATGCAGCTCATGCATGGAGGCCGCCAGGCATATCTTGATGAAATTGTGGCGCCGTCTGCCATTCCTGCTCCTGCTGTTGTAAAGGGCAGGGTAAGAGCTCTTGAGGTTGATGAAATCAAAAAGCTTGCAGCATGTTTTGGAGATGCTGCAAAAAGATGCAAAACAGCAGGCTTTGATTTCATAGAAATTCATGGTGCCCACGGTTATTTAATAGGTCAATTCATGTCGCCCAATTCCAATATTAGAACAGATGAGTATGGAGGCAGCCTTGAAAACAGGACACGGTTTCTATTTGAAGTCATAGAAGATATTCGATCAAAAACAGGCAAAGATTTTCCCATTGGACTTCGCATCAATGGAAATGATTATTTTAAAAATGGCTGGGAGCTCAAAGATACTGTACAGATTGCTCCCCTGCTTGAAAAGGCAGGTATTGCATATCTACATATTTCAGGCGGGGTTTATGGATCCACCGAGTTAACCATCCCTTCCATGTACACAAAACATGGATGTTTTGTACATCTTGCAAAGGAAGTTAAAAAACATGTCTCCATCCCTGTGGTGACCGTGGGCAGAATTAAATATCCTGATCATGCTGAACAGATTCTCAAGGATGGAGACGCAGATATTATATCAATGGGAAGATCCTTTCTTGCTGATCCTGAATATCCCAACAAAGCAAAAGCTGGTGATTTTACTCAGATCCGCCCATGCCTTGGCTGCTGCCTTGGGTGTATCCATGCAGTTCTTATGAATAAAGAACCAGGCTCATGTGTGGTCAACCCTGATGTTGGAAGAGAATATAAGTTAAAAGAGG
>JAOZRI010000303.1 GCA_029940235.1 Desulfobacula sp.
CCAGCTCTTCCGGGGGAAGGTCATAGATGTTTTTATCCATGGGATCACCTGGATCAATTTTATTCTGGATGCCGTCTATCATTGCCATTGCAATGGCTGAAAATGCCATATATCCATTGCATGATGGATCTGGAGTTCTAAATTCAATACGTTTGGCTTTTGGTGATCCTGAATACATTGGAATACGGATGGCCGCGCTTCTGTTTCTGGATGAGTATGCAAGGTTAATTGGTGCTTCAAATCCTGGAACCAGTCTTTTATATGAGTTAGTAGTTGGATTTGTGATGGCACAAAGGGCTTTGCAGTGTTTCATTATGCCGCCAATAGAGTAAAGGGCGTCTTCTGATATGCCGGCATATTTGTCTCCTGCAAATAAGGGGTTGCCATCTTTCCAGAAACTCATATGCGTATGCATGCCGGTTCCATTATCACCATAAAGAGGTTTTGGCATAAATGTTACAGTATGATCATATTTGGCTGCAACATTTTTAAGAACATATTTAAACCATGCAAAGGTGTCTCCCATGTTTAAAAGGGAATCAAACCTTAAATCAATTTCAGCCTGGCCTGCCGTGGCAACTTCATGATGCTGGCACTCCATGCCAATTCCAAGATCTTCAAGGGTGAGCATCATTTCTGTTCTCATATCTTGGTATTGATCATTGGGCGGCAGGGGGAAATATCCCTGTTTTGGCCGGATTTTGTATCCAAGGTTCTGCATATCTCCCGCACCTGTGTTCCAGTGTGCTTCAGGAGAATCAATCTCAAAAAAAGATGCATTGGGTTCTGATGAATACCTGATGTTGTTAAAGATAAAAAATTCAGGTTCAGGCCCGACATAGATGGTATCACCAATACCAGTGCTTTTGATGTATTGTTCAACTTTTTTGGCAATACCTCTTGGATCACGGCTGTAGGCTTCCTGGGTAATTGGATCATGGATATTTCCAATTATGGCAAGGGTTGGAACTTTGAAAAAAGGATCAATTTTTGCAGTGCCAGGTTCCGGGATAACAATCATATCAGAGTTATCAATGTTCTGCCATGCACGCATGCTTGATCCGTCAAAGCCAAAACCATCTTCAAAGGCAGATTCTCCAAATTCAACAATGGGAACGCTGAAGTGCTGCCATGTGCCAATAAAATCTGTGTAGCGGATATCAACTACTTTTACATCATTTTCCTTAATCATTGCAATTACATCTTGTGGTGTCATTTTAATTCATTCCTTTTATTTTCTGTTAAATATAAAATAATCATATTTATCTGTATTTGAGTTAAAATTTGCCCATATGTGAGGCGCAAGGACTTTTGCAACCGGAGTGTACTGTAGTACATGAGGATTGCAAAAGTTTGAAGCAACGAAGCAGATGGGTGAATTTTAGCTCAAACACTATTTAAAGTGCTTCTGTTCCTGTCTCTCCGGTCCTCACCCTGACAACCTGTTCAACAGGCAAAACAAAAATTTTACCATCCCCAATTTTCCCGCTGTTAGCAGCATTTCTGACAGTATCAACTACCTCATCTGCTCTCTCATCGCTGACAACAAGTTCAATTTTTATTTTGGGTACAAAATCCACTACATATTCTGCACCCCTGTATATTTCTTTATGGCCCTTCTGCCTGCCATACCCGCTTACTTCTGTTACTGTCATTCCATAAATTCCAATCTCACTTAAGGCTTCTTTAACATCATCAAGTTTAAATGGTTTGATTACGGCTTCAATTTTTTTCACTGCTAACCTCCTTAGTACATATTTGTGGAAGACTTTTTAAAACAACATTTTTAATCTGTTCAAGTCCCTCTTTGGTTTTAATTTTTAAGTCGTGTTCAAAATCTTGAATATAAAAAACGTCAACAACCTGATCAACTTTTGTGGAGACCATGGCTACATTAATATTTGCATTGCTTTGATAAAGGGCATTGGTAATGGAAAATAAAAGCCCTGGAAAATCATAGGTAAAAACTTCAACAATGGTAAAAAAACTGGATGTTTCATTATCAATTTGAATGGAATTTTGTTTGGGTTTTTTGCCGGATGGAGTTTTAATTATTCTGGGAAGTTTTTTAACAGCATTATCTAAGAAATGATCATCACCAAGGGCATGGATTAAATCCTTTTCAGCTTTTTTCCACTTCTCTTTTTCAAAAATTTTGTCTTTTGGCGGTTTAACCTTGAAAATATCCAACACATGCCCTGGACCAAATGAATATGCCTGTGAGCCGACAATGTCCAATTCATTCATGAAGAAAACCCCTGCAATTTTTGAGTAAATACCTGGTTTGTCTTTTCCGCAAATGGATACACTGCGGATATTTGAATTTTTTTCCTTTGATACCTGCCATGTAAAATCTTTATCGCCAAGGTTTTGATAAAGATTGATATGATGAACAATATCCTTGGCAGGGACATAGAGCAGATATCTTCTGGACATGGATTCAAGCTGACTATTTATTTCATCTCTGTTTTTCTTATCCTTTGTCAGCTTTAAAACTATATTTTTCTTTTTTTCAATGAGTTTCTGGGTTTTTCTGGAAGCAAGTTCTCCTTTTTTAAGAATCCCCACTGTTTTTAAGAACAGGTCTCTTAAGAGATTTTCTGTCCATTGGTTCCATGCCTTTGGCCCGGTTGCTTTGGAATCTGCAACGGTAAGCAGGTACAGCATTTTTAATAAACGGATTTTACCAACTTTATTGGCCATGAACACGGCAGTTTCTTCATCGCTGATATCTCTTCTTGTGGCAGTTTTAATTAAAAGCAGATGGTTTCCAATTAAAAACAGAGCATCTTTGATTTGTACTGTATTAAATCCAAAACGTTTTAAAATTGGTTCTGCTATTTTAGCACCTGTTTTTGAATGCTCTTTTTTGGGATCTGATTTACCAATATCATGGAGCAGGGCAGTAAAAATCAGGACATTTTTGTCTCTTACCTCTTTGAATACAGAATTGTACAGAGTCTCCACAGGCATGTCACTGCTGTGTCTGAAATGGTTAATTATCTGAACACTTCTTATGGAGTGTTTATCCACTGGAAACTGATGGTAATGGTTATACTGAATCTTGTTGACAATGGCAGAGAACTCAGGGATAAATTTTTCAAGGAGGCCTGTTGTCAACATAACATTAAGAACATTAAATTCCCAATATGAGAGCGATAAAATTTTCTTAAATATCTTAATACTGTCAGGATCTCTGGTGATATCATCATCCACAAGATGGATAAATTCATAAACCATCCTTCTTGCTTTAATTGATAAAGGAATTTTCCTTTTCCCGCTTTCAAGAAAGATTTTTAATAAAAGCTGCGGCTCCTGCATGATTGCTACAGTGTTGGAAAAATAGAGCCTTCGTTTTTTAATTATTAAATTGTTGGTTTTTGTGGGCAGAGCCTTTGAATGCTCTTTTTTAATGCGCCTGTTTCTAAAAATATCTTCAAAAGTAATCTGGTTGATCTGTTTTAAAAAATCCATTTTGGCAT
>JAOZRI010000304.1 GCA_029940235.1 Desulfobacula sp.
AAAATTATTGATCCAAATATTGAAATTGCCGATTGCCAGGGTGCAGATTCAATAGATCCTGGACAGCTTGCCCAGATTTTAAATTATCTTGAATCATCTAATCTTATTATATATTGCATAAGCTCAAGAACAGGGCTGCGACAGGCAGATATTCTGTTTTTAAACCAGATTAAAAATATTGGTCTGCTTGATAATGTTATATTTATTAATAATTGTGATTTTAGTGAACATGACAATTTAGAAAATCTTATTAACATTGAAAAAGGTATTAATGAGAGCCTTAAATTTTTAAAAATATCTCCGAAAATTTTTTCTTTATCCTCACTTTACAACCTTTTTAACCAATCTTCCATCAAAGGGAAATCAAAATTAAACAAAAAAGATACAATTCGGTTAAAACTCTGGCAGGAAGAGAAAAAAATTATTAAATACTGCGATTTGCACACCAGAGATTTTACTCTGTTTTTCCAGGAGGTAATAGATAAAAACAGACATGATTTTTTATTTTCAAGCCATTTTAAACGTTTGAGAACAATTCTTTATCATGTCCAGCAGCATGCAGCTGTTTTTCTGAATTTATTATCTTCAAATAAATCAAAGGAGGCAGAGGCAATACAAACTCTTGAAAGTCTTGAACAAAATGCCACCCGCCTTGAATCAATGGTGAAAAAGTCCATTGAAAATTATGTTAAAGATTTAAAAGATACAATCCATCAAAACCTTCAGAATGCTTTTGTACAGGATCATGCCGCTGTTTTAAGTAAAACTCTGGAATTTATTAATAATGCAGTATTCATTGATGTGGAACGATATAAAACCAGCTCAGAATCAAGTTTTAATCAGATCCTCTATTTAATGTTTCAGGATTTTAAACGCAGGCTTGATATATATGAGTTGGAAAATGTTAAACCAGAATTAAAATCCTTTGTTAAGACCCAGGAAGAGGAGATTATATCATATTTTCAATCTCTATTTGATTCTTTGCAGATTGATCTGATAAAAGATTGTAATTCAACCCAGATTGAAAATCTGTCAAATCCTGGAATAGTATACGATGGTGCAATCTCCTTTGAAAAGATAAAAAAAATATTGGGGATTCAAATGCCAGATCCTGTGTTTGAGGCACAATATACTTCAAGAATCAAGGCCAATGTGTTTACTGGTTTTAGTTTTCATACCATGTCAGGGATAGTATCTTCTCTGTTTAAGAAAAACAGTATGTTCTCATTTTCACCTGGATTAAATACAGCTGCTGGAAAAATCAGGCAGGAAAACCTCAAATTTATAAAAATTCAATTCAAACAATTTTTCATCAATCTGGAAAATGATTATTTCAAACCTTTAATTGAGGCTGTTACAAGAGATTTTCAGGAAAAAATCAATGAACGGTTTGCCATGTACCACTCCTATAAAAAAAATGCTGAAGATATTTTTGATTTAAAACTAAGTGAAAAAAAGGGTACGAAAAATAAAATTGAGTTAATTTTGCAGCAAATTTCCCAGATGAATAACAATATTGAATCCAGAGATGTGATGCCTAAAACACCAAATTATTTTTAAGGGAGCTGCTATCAGTTTTTTGATTGTCAGGTCGTTTGATGATTTTTTTAACATTTTGCGATAATTGTTCAGGGCTTATATCAAGATAGGAAAAAAGTTTTTTTTCAAGATTTACAGTATTGTCCCACACCATTTTAATACGGTTTTTAAATCCTTTTTGAGTCCCATATTTTAATTTAATATACTCTAATCTTTTTTCCAATAAAACCACACTGTCATGCAATACTCTTTTATCGGAATAATTGACTATTTCCTGCTCTGAAACAAAAGAGTCTGTTTGATGTGAATTCCATTTGTTATCGTAGGAATCGAGAATAACATGCTGGCGTATGATATCTCCTGTCTCTCTATATCCAAGACTGGTTAACAGCTCGCCCCCGGTTTGAGCATGGGACTCTTTTGTATCAAAGCTTCTTGTTTTTGTTATATCGTGGAGCAGTGCTGCAGAAGTTGTAAGTTTAACATCAAGTTCAGGAAATTTTATTTTAAGTTTTTGGGATAAAAAGAATGCTACATTGGCAACCATGACAGAGTGATCAATAATATGACTCATCATATTCATTTTCCAGATTAGCTCAAAGCACTCTTTTTCAGATGGTATTTTCATAAGCTCCATAAAGGTTTTATGAAAGTTGCAATAAACATTATTGTCAACTTTCATGTTCAGCTGCGTTGCAACAAACCAGATCAGGCACATGCGGTTTTTAAAATAATAAAAATTGTATTGAACTTATACCTCTTACTGTTATGATAGAAAAGGATTTTTTAAAAAAACTGGTTAAAAAAATATTGTTTTTGAGTGTGCCGTAACAAAAGAGGAATTAGAACTAAGAAAAACAGATGATACCCATTCGAGACAACCAACCATCAAGCAGCCTGCCTGTTACTACCTATATTCTCATGGGTATTAATCTTTTTGTGTTTGTTCTGCAGATACAGAATGGATTTGACAATAAAGTTGTTTTTTACGCTTATGGCCTTGTTCCGGCCAAATATACTGTGCATGAAATGTCGAGACATTTTTCTTTTGCAAATCAAATTTTCTCAATTTTTACCTATATGTTTTTACATGGAGGCTTTTGGCATTTTCTGGGTAATATGTGGTTTCTATATATTTTTGGAGATAATGTAGAAGAGTATTTTGGATCATTAAGGTTTGCAGGGTTTTATTTGATCTGCGGTGTTATTTCAGGGCTTTTTCATTTTTTCTTAAATCCTCTGTCCATGATTCCCACCATTGGTGCAAGCGGTGCCATAGCAGGTGTTATGGGGGCATATTTTCTTTTATATCCAAAAGCTCGTATTTTAACTGTTATCCCCATAATAATCATACCCTGGTTTGTTGAAATCCCAGCTTTTATTTTTCTTGGCTTCTGGTTTTTAATTCAATTTTTTAATGCTGCCGGTTCAGGAGCAAGCTCTGGTATTGCCTGGTGGGCGCACATTGGCGGTTTCATAGCAGGATTGGTTCTGGTTAAACTCAATAAAAAAATGCCGAAAACTGGCGCTGACCAGAAAATCAGTCAATTTACCATGAGAAAACACACTCCAAAACTTCAAATGATTGTTGCAAAAGGTGACCCAATCAAACCAGATAGCCCGGATCTGTTTGGAGATATAGATATTACCACCATTGAGGCAATATCTGGATCAACTAAAATGGTAACTATTCCCTGGGGATTTTATAAGCCTTTATATAAAGTTAAAATTCCTCCTGGAATAAGGCAGGGCACAAAGCTGAGACTTATGGGAATGGGCAAATCCATTAAAGGTAAAATTAAAGGGGATATGTACCTTAAGGTCAATATTAAAAATGCCATTTAAAAAAACACTTAAAATAATTCTATGGTTTTTTTTATCTTTGTCTATTGCCTTGCTTATTGTATTTATCAACCTTCCCAATATTCTGGAATC
>JAOZRI010000305.1 GCA_029940235.1 Desulfobacula sp.
ATTTCAATAAAACTGTGGATGAGTTCAAAGAGAAGCCAAAAGAGCCGGAAGATTCAGAAAAAGAAGAAAACTCTGAACAACAAAATGCAAATTAGTTGTCATAAGTTAATGACAGACTGGTGCAAAAAGCATCATGATATCTTGTATAGTATAGAGGTTTTGTTGAAAGGCAAACTGCCGGAATAAAAACAGGTAAAAACCCCCATGAAAATTTTTACCCAACACTATTACATTAATTACATAATTTTATGAAAATTTTTACCCAATATTATTACATTAATTACATAATTTTATAAAAATTTTTACTGCCTTCCTTTCTTTTAATTCACTGAATTTTATTTATATAGTGCAATCCCTTATTAACTCTACGTCTTAGTAAAGCAGTTATGTAATATAGTGAAACTGGAATAAATATTGCATATATTGCATATATGTCAGAAGAGATGAAATTTAATATTAAAAGCCAACTCAGTAAAAATACTGGGACGGAATACTATAGTTTAAAAGATAGCCAGAATAAGGAGCATACTATGAAGAACAGGTCTATCATACTTTTCACACTTACCTGTCTGCTTGTCATGCCTGCACTGGCATGGAGCACCATGAAAAGCGACCATTTCGAGATAAAAGCCTCGGTAATGTCAGGTGCGGGTGGGCCGATGAACTCAGCCAATTACTCTGGCAACTCTGTCCTTGGGCAGCCGACCCCGGTAATGCTCCAGAATAATCATCCCTGGTCAGACGGTTTTACTCTCTATCCAGGTTATATCTATACTGTTTTGCCCTCTTGTTCCGGGGATCTTGATGTAGATGGTGATGTGGACGGATCAGACCTTTATATCTTTTTACTGGGTTATCCCGGGTCTTTTAGTGCAGAAGACCTGATAAAATTTGCACTTGAATTTGGCAAAACCGATTGCTTCTAAAAAAAATAACAAGGAGGTAAAGATGATATTACAAATAAGAAACCGGGTGATTTTAAGTATACTATTTCTATTTTTCTGTACCTGCCTGGCTGTTGCCCAGGTGCCAGACACAATCAACTACCAGGGATACCTGGCCGATGATGGGGGTATACCTCTTGAGGGTGATCATCTCATTCAATTTAATATATATGATGCTGAAACCGATGGCACCTCTGTCTGGAACGAACAGCAGACCGTGACCCTGAGCAGTGGTATCTTCAATGTTCAACTGGGTGCAGAGCTGGCAAATTCACTCACAATTGACATTTTTGCTACTCCGGATCTCTTTCTGGATATTCAAATATTCAAAACCGGGACAGGGTGGGAGTCCTTTGAACCTCGCCAGAAACTAACTTCAGTGCCCTTTGCATTTAAGGCTGCCGACAGCGACACTCTGGGTGACCACGCACCATCATACTTCAGTGTGTCCACACATGAGCATGATGCGGCATATGTGAACGAAGGACAGGCAGGTTCTGTACAATCCTCCATGATCCTCGATAATAGCGTAACCAGCAGTGATCTTGCTGCTAATTCGGTTGGTTCATCAGAAATCAGCGCCAATGCTGTCGCAACGGCCGAACTGGCAAACAATGCAGTCACTCTCTCCAAGTTGGCAGACAACTCAGTGGGATCGAACGAGATCATTGATGATTCAGTTACTTTTGAAGACATTAAAGATGGGTCAGGATCGAAACTTGATGCAGATAGCCTGGATGGCCACGACTCCCCATACTTTATGACGGCAGGGACAGACAACTGGGTAAACACTACTGGAGACAGCATGACGGGGGCACTGTCAATTGCCGGGGATCTTGATGTTTTGAATTCAAGCGCTTCAGGCACTAATTATATTGCCAGCTTTGAAAGTATTGGCGGAAAATATGCAAGTGTAATCAGTGCAAAAGCCATTGCTACCACGGGATCTGCAAGAGGACTCTATGTTGATGCAAGCTCTGATTCCAGTTATGTCTACGGTGTGGAATCAAAGAGTAGCGCTTTTTCAGGCAGCAGTTCCACTGTACAGGCATTTAAAGGCGAGTCGACCCATGCGGGTACAGGGGATCTATACGGTTTGTATAGTGATGGGACTCACACCGGTACTTCAGGAGATGCTTTCGGGGTGAGATCTTGGGTTTATGGAAGTGACACCGGTGATACAAAAGGAATTTATTCATTAGCTCGTAAAACAAGCACTGATACTGATGGAACAGTCTGGGGCGGTCACTTTATTGGTGATAATGACAGGTCAGGCGGTTACTCATATGGTGTGCTGGGAGAAGCAACTGGTCTGGCAGGTCACCGTTATGGAGTGTATGGTAAAGTGACAACCAGCGATAATAGTTCAAATTATGGTGTTTATTCTGAAGCGAGCAGTGCAAGTGGAAATCTTTTTGGCTTCTACGCAAATGTTGATTCAGATGGTTATAATTATGTACGAGGCGCCTATTTGAAAGTGGATAAAAGTGCAAGTGCCACCGGAGGAGTGATCTACGGACTTGAGGTGGACACAGACAATAATGGTGCCAGCGCCGGAGGTAGCTATGGGATATACAATGATGTACAGTCTCAAAATGGAGCAGTATGGGGCATATTCAATAAAGCATATTCTAATGGTGATGGGAGTGGAACTTGGGCTATACTTAGTGATGCATATCCCAGCAATACCGGGCCTGGATATGGCGGCTATTTTAGATCTCACGCATATACAGGATATTCTGGGGACAGTTATGGCATAAAAGCAGAGGCTGATGGTGATACATCAGGGAGATCTTATGGAGGATACTTTAGTACCTCAGGAACAGGACTTAGCGACTATGCGGGGTACTTTAGCGGCAAAGTTCGGGTTTATGGCAATTTAGAGGTTTCAGGCACTGTAAGTAAAGGCGGTGGCTCTTTTAAGATTGATCATCCCCTTGACCCGGAAAATAAATATCTGCAACACTCTTTTGTTGAATCTCCGGATATGAAAAACATATATGATGGGATGGCTACTCTTAATGATGGTGGAGAGGTATGGGTTGATCTGCCGAATTATTTTAATGCCTTGAATCGGGATTTCAGATATCAGTTAACAGCCATAGGTGCACCTGGTCCAAATCTTTATATCTCAAAAGAAATAACTGGTAATCGATTCCAGATCGCGGGGGGAACCCCGGGGATGAAGGTATCCTGGATGGTAACCGGTATCAGGCAGGATGCATGGGCCAATGCTAATCGGATACAGATAGAAGTTGAAAAGGAAACAGAGGAGAAAGGGAGTTACCTGCATCCAGAAGCATTTGATCTGGAACCACAGCGCGGCATAAATTTTAAAAACAATATCCCCGAAGATGCTGGCCTCCCTGCTGAGCCACAATAGCAAAATGATAGAACTGATTTCAATAAAACTGAGAAGGATTCAAAGGGAACCCTAAATAGCCGGAAAATTCGGCAAAAGAGGAGGAATCTGAACAACAAAATTCAAATTAGTTGTCATAGCTTAATGACAGGCTGGTGCAAA
>JAOZRI010000306.1 GCA_029940235.1 Desulfobacula sp.
TCAATGGATTGCCGTGAAAAAGATGCAATTTTATAAAATGTTGAAATAAGAGAAGATGCATTACTGGTAAAATTATAGACATGGAGATCTGCCTGACGTTCAAAATTTCTCATGAAAAATCCAAATCCAAATCTGAAATAGAGGATAAAAATTGAGATCAAGGTGGCAGAGATTAAGATTGGGTGGGCTGTATTTTTATCGACACCAAAAAATTCAAATACTCTATAAACAGGTTCACCAATATACAGCAGCAGCATAAGGGGTTCAAAAAATAGAAAATTACACGCTATGAATCCTGCAAAAAAGAAGAGATAAAATATCATGTGATATTTTTGAACATGTCCTATCTCATGCTGTATAACTGCATCTATCTCATCATCATTTAATGAGTTGAGAAGTGCTGGTGTGACAAGTATATATCTAAATTTTGCAATGATCCCCATTACACCGGCTGTTATCATGGTCCCGCCAAATAATTGCCATTTTAGAATATCTGCATATTTAAGTCCCGCCTCTCTGCAGATATTTTCAATTCTGGTTCTTGATATACCGGGTTCCAGGGGTTTGCAATTCCATAGTTTCTGAATTAATAGAGGCCCAAGAATTGATATTGCCACAATAAAAACAGCGATATATCCGATTTCACCGGCTGTGGTGTTCAGCAGATTATTAAGACCCTGCCAGGGTGAAAATTTCAATAAATCTGCAATAATTGATATACAGAACCAGGGCAAAAGAGCAGGCAGGGAGAAGGAAACATTGGATAAGATAAACTCTTTTTTTGAAAGCCTGCCGCCAAAGTTTTGTTTTTGCACACCATATGCAGCATCCCAGATGATTATAAGATATAAAAGAAAGAGACTTAAAAAAATCATTGCTTCAGCTGTTGGAATCAGATTAAAAAAATTAATTCCGGAAAAATAGAGATTTAATTTAAATCCATAAATATTGATGGCAAAAACTATTAAGGCAAGTATGGAAAGGCGGGAAATATAATTATTGATTAAATGTTCAAAATAGGCGTAAGGGTTTGCATCTATTTTTTTTTTCAGTCTTTTAAATGCAATATGGCAGATTACAATAAATAGAATATTTAATATAAGGCTGTTAAATAGAACACTTTTATCAAAGGTCAGAGAATTATCTGTTTGAAACAACTCTGAAGTTGTATAGATGACAAGTGCGGTAATTAAATATAAAAAGTTGGAAAACATTTATATAATTCCGTGGGAGGAAAAGATATTTAAAATTATCCACGATTTTACATCAAATTTAATTTTACTGTCACATAAAAGATCAGCTGCATTTTTTTGGGACAGCATTATAACTTCTATGTCTTCAGATGCTTCATTAAACCTGTTTGTAGGCTTGCCATCACACTCAACAAACAGCAGGCTTACAGACTCATCAGTCATGCCTGAAGATGAGAAAACAGCAGGGCTTTTTTTTAATATTTTTGTAACACTCAATCCTGTCTCTTCATAGAGTTCGCGCTTTCCGGCTGTTTCAATGCTTTCACCTTTATCCACAAGGCCTGCCGGGAATCCATAGTGATATCCGCCAAGGGCAACCCTGAATTCATTGATTACTATGAGTTTTTTTTCTTTAACATGAAAAGGAATAATTATAACAGCATCCGGGTTTATATAATTTTTGTCAAGGGGATTCAGGCCCTTTGATCGTGATGCAAAGATCCACTGTTTATCGCAATGTTTCCGATCTTTATAATCAACGGAAAAAAGGTTAAGAAATTTGTAATCAGTCAGCTTTTGAACATTATTGATTTCCACATCAGCTCCTTGAAAAATAAATTATCTGCACAAGATAAGCATACAAGAAAAAAATACCACCCCAAAATTTTACAGTTCATTTTTCAAAAACAATATGTGGTAATTTTATTTGTATTATAAATTTTGTTGATATAACATGGGTTCCATGCAAACCGCAGGGTTAACATTGTGAAAATTCTTTTTCTTGAACCTTTTTTCGGGGGTTCCCATAAAGATTTTGCCTTGGGATTCAAGCAGCATTCGCGCCATGAAGTAACACTTGTTACCCTGCCTGACAGGTTCTGGAAATGGCGTATGAGGGGCTCTTCCCTCTATTTTTACAATAAGGTTAAAGATCTATCAGATTACGATGCAATCTTTACTACTGATATGCTCAATCTTTCGGATTTACAAACTCTTGGCGGAAAAAAAACTCCTCCGGTTTTGCTCTATTTCCATGAAAATCAATTGTCCTATCCATTACGGCCAGGACAAAAATATGATTTGAATTTAAGTTTTATTAATATTATTTCTGCTGCTACTGCCAACAAAGTTTTATTTAATTCAAAATTTCATTTAAAAGCATTTATTAATGCTGCAATTGGAGTGATTAAACAGATGCCCGATGCAAAACCTGAATGGATGATTGAACAGATAAGACAAAAAACTCAAATTGTCTATCCAGGATGCCAATTTGAAACCGGCATGATTGATTTTAAACAAAAGAGCAGCTCTAAACCTTTGATTATATGGAATCACAGATGGGACTATGATAAAAATTTTGAGTTTATGTTTGATGTGCTTGCCAGGTTAAAAGAAAAAAATATTCCTTTTTCCCTGGCTTTGCTCGGTGAAAGATTTAAGAAAATTCCAGATGTTTTTAGAAAAGCCCGGGAAAAATTTCAAGATGAGATAGTAGTTTTTGACTATGTTGAATCAAGAGACGAATACAGAGCATGGTTAAAAAAAGGTTCCATTGTTGTAAGCAGTGCAATTCAGGAAAATTTTGGCATTGCCGTTGTTGAAGCTGTGAGATATGGCTGTATTCCTCTGCTCCCGGACAGATTGTCATACCCAGAACTTATGCCAAAGGAATTTCATCCTGAAATTTTATATCATACACAAAATGAGATGTATGAAAAACTTGAGAATATGATTCTAAATTATCAAATATATAAGCCTTTGCAAAAAAGATTATCCCGGCATATGGAACAATTTTCATGGGAGATCATGGTAAAACAATATGATGATTTTCTGCAGAAGATGACAATCAATGAAAATTTATAATATTTTGTATCAGACAGATAAAAGCAGACTTCTGCCTCCTTTTTTGGAAGGTGTGGCCAGGATTGTAAAGCCGATATTTTTTATGTCTTGGGTGACACGATGAAAATATTTTTTGCTTACATGGAATAAAGGCTCAACAAGCAGAAAATTACCTCCTTTTTTTAGCAATGTTTTAACTTCGCTTAAAAATTTTATGTGATCAGGTGTCTCATGTAGCATATAAAAAGCCAGGATAAAATCAGCTTTTACATCATTATTTAATCCAATTCTTTCCTGGGGACAATTGTGAAATTCCATCCGGTCTGCCAGATTGTACTTTTCAGATTTTTTTTAGGATTTATTGCATGCATGAAAAAAACTAACGAACAAGGATAGATTGTGTGAGTGACAACGAACCACAATCTTAT
>JAOZRI010000307.1 GCA_029940235.1 Desulfobacula sp.
AGCCGAAGTGGTGGAATTGGTAGACACGCTAGACTTAGGATCTAGTGCCGCGAGGTGTGGAGGTTCGAGCCCTCTCTTCGGTACCATATTGGAATCAAGGCCTTGCAAAGATTTTAAAATTTTCTTTGTTGGGCTTTTTTCTTTTGGTGATAATTTTTTATTCCATATTTTAACTGTTCCTATATTGTTACATGGGGTTTTAGTGATGAAAAATCAGGAAGTTGGAGGAATTTGTTTTACAGCAGGCAATTGGCCGCTGGATCCAGATAAACCTACATTGATTTTTATTCATGGCGCAGCTTTAAACAAAGATTTTTGGGAGGAGCAGGCAGGGTCTCTTGCTGATTCTGTTAATACACTTGCAATTGATCTTCCAGGCCATGGTGCAAATCAAAATTCAGGCAGAAAAAGTGTTGCTGATTACGCCCGGTCAATTATGGATTTTATCGACCTGATCTCCTTGCATCGCCCTGTTCTTTGTGGATTGAGTATGGGCGGGGCAATTATCCAACATCTTTTAATAAATTATCCAGATCGCTTTTTGGCAGGGATTCTTATTAATACCGGAGCACGGCTCAAGGTGCTGCCACTGATATTTGAAACAATTCAAAAAGATTATAATGATTTTGTTGATATGCTTTGTGTTGTTGGAATATCCCCTCAAAGCAATACTGAAAAATTAAGGACAAAACTTAAATCTTGTTTACAATGTCTACCTAAGACTGCCTTAGATGACCTTAGAGCATGCAATAATTTTAATATGAGTGAAAAACTTGATTTGATCCAAGTCCCTGTTTTAATATTAAGTGCTGAAGATGATAATATTACGCCTCAAAAATTTGGGAACTATTTAGAAAAAAACATCAAGAATGCCAAGTTGACAAATATTAGAAATGCTGGACACTTTTCTCCTTTAGAAAATCCATTGGATGTAAATAAAGCTATCCTTGATTTTGTCATGACAATTTAGCAAGTTTTTTTCCATTTTTATCAACCCAGCCATTAGCATGGCACTCTTTAAAAAAATCAATTGCTTTGCTTAAATTTGCCCTGGCTTTGGGGATATCACCACTCTTTTTAAAAAAATCTGAATAGAGAGTATAATCCATGGCAAGCTGCCATGATAAACCTCTCTTTTTATCAATTGCCATGGCCTTTTTAATCCAATTTTCTGCTTTTGATTGATCCTTATTATCCATATTCATGATTATTTCACCCATGAGCCTTGAAATCCAGCCATCAAGGAATTTAATTTTGTTGTTTTTGCTAAGATTATATAAAGTTTCAAAATCTATATTTTTCTCATTTTGTATTGCTTTAATTCTTGCCACATTTAAAAGAGGTATTGCCATAAATGATGGTGTGAAATTACCTTTCTGCAAAAATCGAGGTGACGTATTAAAATATTTTATGGCCTTTTCGAAATCACCTTTCTCATAATAGATCATGCCCAAAATAATTGCTGCCCATGATCCCCATGAAAACAGGGATGTTTTTTCGCAGGCATCTATTGCTTTTAGCATACTGTTTTCTGCATCATTCAATGATCCCATAAAATAATAAACCGCTCCGGAACTTGATAGAGAAAGTCCTTCAATATAGGGGTCTTTGCTTTTTTTGAGCAGATTTAATGCCTCTTTGCTGGTTGTAAACGCACGGTCTATTCTTCCTTGGATACAGTAGAGCTGTGCAGCAATGGTGTTTTTAATAATAGAGGCACTTATTGTATTATTGGCAGCAATACTTAAATCCAAAGCTTTTGTTGAATATTTAAAAGCATTTTTAAACTCACATTCCCAGGCAAAAGCATTGCCCAGATGATAAAGTGCATTCCACAAAGATAAAAAGTCGTTGGTTTTTTCTGAAATATCAATTGCTTTTTTTAACACTTCTATCCCTTTGGGATAGTTTTCTTCAACATAAATTTGGTATGTTCCAATTGCCACATAAATACGGGGAAGTTTTTTTTGATAGTCTATTTTTTCTGCTATCTTGGCTATGGGAGAGACTGCTTTCATTGCTTTGTCATGAAGATTTAAGCTGATATAATAATTTGACAATGTTGTCTTTGCATCTATTAGTTGCCTTTGAACAGCATCTGTTTGTTCCAGCTTCTCAAGAAAGTATGCACTTTTTTTTACATAATATATGGCATCAAGAAACGCATTTTTTTTCTGTGCTTCTCTTCCTGCTAATTTGAAATACTCAATACATTTTTCATAATTTTCACTTTTTTCAAAATGATCAGATAATACCCCGGAGTATTCAGTTATGCGTTCTTTATACAAATTTTCCATGGCATACCCTACTTTTTCATGCAGTTCCCTCTTTTTTTGTTTTAATATTGAATCATAGATTACTTCACGGGTTAGAGCATGTTTAAATATATATATTACTTCAGGAAAAACTCCTCTCTCATAGAGCAGCTCAGATTCTTTTAATGGGTTAATATTGTTAAGCAGTTCCTGCTGTGAAATCCCCATTACCTGTTTTAAGAGCTCATAACTGAACTCTCGTTCAATGACAGCACCAGATTGAAGAATACCCTTGGCTCCATCGGGCAGTCTGTCTACCCTGGACATTATTACATCCTGAATAGTGGAAGGAATCATAGCTGAATAATCTGCTTTGCCTACCCCTGCAAGTTCATTGTTGTCCTTTATATTGAGTTCTTCTAAGGATTTGATAAATTCTTCAATATAAAATGGAATGCCTTCAGTTTTTTCAACAACCGTCTCTTCAAAATTTAGAGGCAGGTGATCCATATCGAGAAGATGAGAAATCATGGAAAGACTCTCACGATTTGAAAGTCGATATATACTCAACTGGTTGTGATAAGATTTACCACTCCAGGGGGGTGAATACTCAGTTCGAAATGTAAAAATCAATAAGATTTTGGTCATGGGTATACTTGATAAAAGCTCTTTTAACACATCTTCAGAACTTGCATCTATCCAGTGAAGATCCTCTATAACCAATATTAAAGGATTTTTTTCTGCGATTTTTAAAAATATTTTTTTTAATGATTCTATGATTTGAGCTTTTTTCCCGGCAGGGCTTATGGCAATTTGCTTTATACCACTGTCTTGGACCGATAAAAGTTCAAGAAAATATGAAAATAGAGCCTCTTCATATACTCCAAATTCATTAAGGCTATCTCTTACTTTTTTTCTAATTTCTTCATCACTGTCATTCTCAATATTAAATATTGATTGTAAAATATCTATTAATGGATGATAAGCCATATTCCGACCATAGGAAAGACATTTACCCTCAAGAAAAATCATATCTTCATTTATAACAGCCTTTCGAAATTCATATAACAGCCTGGATTTACCGACCCCTGCTTCAGCTACAATTGAGAAGGCATGCCCCCTGCCTGATTTGGATTTTTCAAAGCCATCAAGCAGATGCTCAAGCTCCCTCTCTTTTCCTATAAAAGGTGTAAGCC
>JAOZRI010000308.1 GCA_029940235.1 Desulfobacula sp.
GTGTACATGAGATCTTTTAAATTGGTATCAAGAAGGTCAATATTCTCTTTGCCGGCCTTTACATCCCCTGCCTTAAAAAGATCAAAATCATAAAATTCAGGTCTTGATGCTGTAAAGACAGCAGAACGTTGTTTCTCTTTTAAAGATGTTTCAGGGTTTAAAGCCTCAAGAACAATATCTGTTATTTGATCATATTTGACTGAAAGGTTGTCAAGTGCTGTTATTAGATGTTTGTGCCTTTTTTTATTCACTGACTGATTGATTGCTTCTTCTATTATAGTAGTATAGTCAATCATATCCTGCTTTAGTGAATCAAATTTTTCATGGGCTATATCATATTGATTTATATCTTCGGTAACATCCTGGAAAGTTAAGATAAAACCAGTCATTTCCTGTTTCTGGTCAAGAATAGGGATTGTTTCAGCACTGATTAAATGCCCTGTTTGAATGGTGGTTACAAAAAAGGAAGCCATATTTTGCTGATCATCATGCTTATGCAGTTCTATATTTTTTATGGCATTTAAAAGCTGGTTTTTATTAATGAGTTTAAATAGGGATCTTCCAATTCCTATGAAATATTTATCTTTGTTGGCATGGTCATCCTGGGTTAATATTGTTTTTGCAAGATTGTTAAACAGTAGTATTCTTCCATTTTTATTGCAGATGACAACTCCCTGGGGAAGTTCTGCCATGATAGCGGCAAGAAGGTTTCTCTCTTTTTCTGTCTCCTTTCGTGCCACAAGTGCCTGCTCTGTAATATTTTTATCCATGTTTTCAAGATTTTGAGCAAAACCATTGATGGCAGAAGACAAGAGATTAATATCCTTGTTTCCGGTAATATTTAACCTATGAGAGTGGTTGGATGAATAGATTATGGATGCTTCACTGCTTATTTTTTTTAAAGGCTTGATATATTCATTAAATATGTATTCAAGACCAAAGAACAGGACACACCCTGAAATAAAAAAAATACCAATAATATAAAAAAAATGCTGGTTGAAAATTTTAATGAGAGTAGTGGTCTCTTCCTGGTTAAGAGAGCCCCATAAAAAAAATAGAATAATGGCTGTCACTGCTGTTAGAGCAATTAGGGTGAAGGAGATATATTTCCAGAATGGATGAGTTTGTTTCATTTGAATTTTGAGGTGTGAAGTATGGGGTGTGAGATTTGATAACTCACACCTCACACCTCATAACTAATTTATGCCTTACTGCCATATCCAATTGTGCCCAAAGATTCTTTAATCTCATCAAGTATGGAGTAATCATCAATGGTGGCAGGTACTTTATACTCTTTTTGATCTGCTATGGAACGCATGGTGCCACGCAGGATTTTGCCGGATCGTGTTTTAGGAAGCCTTTTTACCACAACAGCTGTCTTAAAGGCTGCAACAGGGCCTATTTTATTTCTAATGGAGGTAATTACCTCCTTGACAACATCT
Source organism: Desulfobacula sp. (assembly GCA_029940235.1). Lineage (GTDB taxonomy): Bacteria > Desulfobacterota > Desulfobacteria > Desulfobacterales > Desulfobacteraceae > Desulfobacula. The sequence continues at coordinate 1,443 of JAOZRI010000308.1, forward strand.
TCATGTTTTCTGTTAACTCCGGCATTTAAGACCATCATGCCAAGAGGGATCTGGCCCTTGAGCTTATCATCAACTCCCATGACAGCACATTCAGCAACATCCGGATGTTCGGCAATGACCTCTTCCATGCCTCCTGTGGAGAGCCTGTGACCTGCAACATTGATAATGTCATCGGTTCTTGCCATGACAAAGACATAGCCGTCTTCATCAATAAATCCTGCATCAGCAGTTTCATAGTATCCTGGAAATTCATTAAGATATGTCTCTTTATATCTTTCATCATTCTGCCATAGGGTAGGCAGAGTGCCGGGAGGTAGAGGTAATTTGGCTACAATTGCACCTATTTCTCCAGGCCTAATAGGATGCCCGTCATCACCAAGCACAGCCATATTCCAGCCAGGGGCTGCTTTTGTGGGCGATCCTGGCTTGATATCAAAGGAGTGAAGTCCAACGCAATTTGCAGCTATTGCCCAGCCGGTTTCTGTCTGCCACCAGTGATCAATAACGGGTATCTTAAGGCATTTTTCTGCCCAGAAGAGAGTATCAGGATCAAGCCTTTCTCCTGCAAGAAACAGATAATTAAAGCAGGACAGGTCAAAGTCTGCCATTAATTTAGCCTGGGGGTCTTCTCTTTTAATTGCTCTAAAAGCTGTGGGAGCAGTAAAAAGAGTATTCACTTTATGCTGGGATATAATTCTCCAGAACACGGAAGCATCAGGAGTTCCAACTGGTTTGCCTTCAAAAACAATAGTTGTACACCCTTTAAAAAGAGGGCCGTAAACGATATATGAATGCCCTACAACCCAGCCTATGTCAGAGGCTGCCCAGTAAACATCGCCCTGCTTAACTCCATAAATGGCACTCATTGTCCATTTTAATGCCACCATATGTCCGCCATTATCTCTTACAACTCCTTTTGGCTGTCCTGTAGTACCGGAAGTATAAAGAATATATAGAGGATCAGTGGCTTTTACCGGAACACAATCTGCAGGAGATGCAGCTGCCATTTCATCATCCCAATCAAAATCCCTGCCGTCAATCATACTGGCTTTTTCCTGGGGTCTTTGGAAAAGAATACATGCATCGGGTTTAAATGTGGAAAGCTCAATGGCTTTATCAAGAAGGGGTTTATATTTAATGACTTTTTTCACTTCAATACCGCAGGATGCTGAGACAATAACCTTTGGTTTAGCATCATCAATACGGGTGGCAAGCTCATTGGCTGCAAATCCGCCAAAAACCACAGAGTGGACAGCACCTATTCGTGCACAGGCAAGCATGGCAAATACGGCTTGAGGGATCATGGGCATATAGATAACAACTCTGTCACCTTTTTCAACACCTTTTGATTTGAGCACTCCTGCAAATTTTGAAACTATATCTTTGAGTTCAGAATATGTATATTTTTTAATGGTATCTGTTACAGGGCTGTCATAAATAATAGCATCTTGATCTCCAATGCCATTGTCCACGTGTAGATCAACAGCATTATAACATGTATTTGTTTCAGCTCCTGTAAACCATCTGTAAAAAGGCTTGTTTGAATCATCAAGAACCTTATCCCATTTTTTATACCAGTGACAATCTTCAGCAACATCGCCCCAGAATCCATCGGGATCATTCATGGATTGCTCATAGGCTTTATCATACAAATTGGACATTTAATTAACCTCCAGACAAGTTTATTCAAATTGTTTTAACCAGATAAGTTTATTGTTTTACCATAAAGAGCATGAAAACAGGTTCATGCTCTTTATGGTAATTTTATACTTTGTTTATTGGCTTTGGCTGTCAGTTCTACTTGTCAACCATGTTTTTGATCTCTTCCACAATTTCAGGATTAGCAAGTGTCATAACATTACCCACATCTCCCTTATTGGAAATTGCACCAAGAACTCTTCTCATGATTTTACCAGATCTTGTTTTAGGCATATCCGGAACCAGCCATACCTTTCTTGGTTTGGCAATTTTACCTATCTGTTCACATACAGCATCAGATATTTTCT
>JAOZRI010000037.1 GCA_029940235.1 Desulfobacula sp.
AGAATGAAACAGTGGTTTAAAAATATAATTTAATTTTTTTAGGAGGTGGATATGACTTTTTCTTATGTGGAAAATGAGAGTTCGGCAAAAATCAAGGTCATTGGTGTTGGAGGAGCCGGCGGTAATGCCGTAAACAACATGATTGACGCAAAGCTTAAAGGTGTAAAATTCATTGTTGCCAACACAGATGTCCAGGCCCTTGATGCATCAAGAGCTGAAGTAAAGATTCAAATTGGAAAAGAGCTGACAGAGGGTCTTGGTGCAGGTGCGGATCCACATAAGGGCAGAGATGCTGCTTTGGAAAGTATGGATGAGCTGCGAAAAGCCCTGGAGGACAGCCACATGGTATTTATCACAGCAGGATTTGGCGGCGGCACAGGCACGGGAGCTGCGCCTGTTATTGCTGAAATCTGTAAAGATCTTGGAATTTTAACCGTAGCAGTTGCATCTAAGCCTTTCTCTTTTGAAGGTAAAAAAAGAGAAAAACAGGCACTTAAAGGACTTGAAAACATTCAAGGAATTACAGATACTGTAATTACAATTCCCAATGACAGGCTCAGAGGCATTGCACCCAAGGGAGCCAGAATGGTTGATATGTTTATAAAGGCAGATGAAATTTTGCACCACTCTGTCAAGGGCATTACTGATTTGATTATGATGCCGGGCCACGTTAACCTTGACTTTGCAGATGTAAGAGCCACAATGCAAAAATCGGGTAAAGCGTTGATGGGTATAGGTATTGCATCGGGAGAAAACCGTGCAGTTGAAGCTGCAGAAAGAGCTATCTCCCACCCTCTTCTTGAAGATATATCCATTTCCGGGGCAAAGGGTGTGTTGATGAATATAACATCAAGCTCTGATCTTACCCTTGATGAGATGACAGAGGCATCTGACAGGATTTATGAAGAAGTTGGAGATGATGCTGAAATCATCTGGGGCCAGACATTTGACGAAGAGCTTGGTGATGAGATGAGAATTACTGTAATTGCAACAGGTATTGGCTCTGAGGAGCTTGAAGAATCCAGCAATATTCATCATTTTGATCCTGCTATTATTCCAACCAACGAATATCAACAGCCTGCAATGGCACCACAAGCTGCTACCCATGCCCATAGACCCATTGCGCGCGGGCATGTAAGAACTCCTACCGAGGAAGAGCTTTCAAACTGGAATGAATTTGACAACCCTGTCATCATGACAAATAAAAAAGTGGTGGGGGGTGAGGATATTATAAATGATTATGCCACAATGGCATTTGATAACGATGATCTGGAGGTGCCGACATTCCTTAGAAGAAAAGCTGACTGACATGTGAAAATGAGATAGGAGTTATGATGTTGGCAGCTTTAAGGTATCAATGGTGAATCATGAATGAAAAAAAAGTTTAAACTCAGGCAAAATTATGGTTTGAAAAACAGTAGTGAAACAGGAGCCATAATTAAAAAAGGCAAAGGTTTGATAAAAACTGCCCTTGTGTATCCAAATACATATAAGGCAGGCATGTCAAGCCTTGGGTTTCAAACTATATATAAACTTGCAAACAATATTGAGTTTGTATCGTGTGAACGGATTTTCTGGCATGGACAAAAAGATAATAACAAATGTCCAAAAAGCATTGAAACCGGGTTAGGACTTGATAAATTTGATATTATCATGTTTTCAATTTCATTTGAAAACGATTTTTTAAACCTTGCTCAACTCCTTGTTCAAGCGGGCATCCCCCTGCGATCATCTGATCGAAACCACATCCACCCCCTGGTGGTTGCAGGGGGAATCGCCTGTTTTTTAAATCCTGAACCCATCGCGGCCTTTATTGACTGTTTTCTTCTTGGTGAAGCAGAATGCCTTTTAAAACCTTTTTTTGATGGCTATATAAAAAAAAAAAGAGAAACAATTTTTTTTACAAACTCTTGAAAAACAGATTCCTGGTGCTTATGTACCTTGCAAAAACTACAATCGTGTCAAGGTGCAATACCTTGAAAACCTTGAAAATACCACAAGCTGCACAACTATCCTTACCTCTGATACTGCTTTTAAAGACACTTTTCTTATTGAAACCCTTAAAGGCTGCCCCCATGGATGCAGGTTCTGCAGTGCCGGATTTATTTACCGCCCACCAAGAATCTATCCTGCAAAAAACATCTACAATGCCATTGATAAAGCTTTTGGCAAAACAGATAAAATAGGGTTTGTCAGCTCTGCCATTGCAGATCACCCAGATATCATAGAGATTTGCGACTATGGTCTAAAACACAACTTTAAATTATCTTTTTCATCCCTCAGGTCTGACAAATTAGATAATAAATTTATCCTTGTACTTGCAAATTCAAAAATCAAAACAGCAACCCTTGCACCGGAAGCCGGTTCAACAAGAATGCGCAAAATCATCAATAAAAATATTAAAGAAAATGATATACTTATTGCAGTTAAAAAACTTGTTAATGCCAAAATCATAAATTTAAAACTCTATTTTATGATTGGGCTCCCTTTAGAAGAGATTGATGATATCCATGCAATTGTTGAATTAACAAAAAAAATTAAAACTATTTTCCTTGAAGAATCAAAAAAAAACAGGAAAATAGGAACCATTACTTTGAGTGTTAACCCCTTTATTCCAAAACCATGTACTCCATTTCAATGGACCTCCATGGAAGATGAAAAAACATTAAAACAAAAAGTTGGAATTATCAGGCAGGGATTAAAAAAAATAGCCAATTTAAATATAAATGTGGAATCGCTGAAAAAGGCAAAAATCCATGCTCTTTTATCCCGTGGGGATCAACACACAGCTTATATAATAGAATCTGCCCTTAAAGATGGCTGGACATCAGCCATGAGAAAAAACTCAAAATACTGTAATTCAATTATTTACAAAAAAAAGGATGTAAATGATCCCCTGCCCTGGGATTTTCTTGAGACCCGGATAAAAAAACAATTCCTTGTGAAAGAATTTTTAAAAGCAAAGGATGAAACCCAATCCAGACCCTGTCCCATGATTGAATGTAAGAAATGCAAAACCTGTATCTGAGTTGTAAATCAAAGTATTTTCTCAATGGCAATCAACAAGTTTTTTCCAAGTTCAAGATGGAAATTTAGCACTCCTCATCAACCTTTATTCGGCTACTGATGCAGGCATGGCAACTGCCGGATCTATGTCTTGCTGCATCGGAAAGAGATATAATGCCTGAAACCGGCTGATTTTTTCTTGGAACAACAAATAGGCGGTGTAAATCTTTTAAAATCATGGATTTAATTGCACTCTCAACTGGAGCCTCCTGATGGCAGAGTGCCACAGGTGTTGACATTATTCTTCTGGCAGGGATATTCAATTGAAGGCCATGCCTGTAGCACAAAATGATATCTGTTTTAGAGATAACGCCCTTTGGATAATTATCATTATCAGCAATCAGTATTGCACCAAATCTTGAGGCAGAAAGTATTTCAACCACTGATTCAAGGGAATCATCTTCCCTGCATGATTCAACATCTTTAGTCATAACTTCAAAAACTTTATACCTTTTAACACTCTGTTGTATGGTTTTCTGGGCTTTATTAAAAAGACCCTGGGCACATTTGCTGCAATAGAGATAAAGCATACCCACAATATCAGGATATGCTATTGCACCAACAGCGCAGTTTGTATCTTCGTTCAATGCATACAGCCTGTAGATATTATTGGTTTTCATGGTATTTAATGCAGAATCAAGGGTATCTTCCGGCAGGCAGAAAAGCGGAGGTGCATTCATTATCATCTCAATGGGGGTTGATAATTCCATCCCTGAATACCATGCCCCCATTATATCAGTCTTGGAGACAACGCCCAGGGGCTTTTGTCCATCATGGCCAATCAAAAGAGCATTAATTTTATATTTGATCAGATACTGGATACAGCAGTCAATGGTGTCATGGGGCTGCAGCATCACAATCTGTTTGCGCATGGCATGGCGAACTTTCAGGCCTGTAAGAGTATCCTTTCCCATGGTCACACTCTTTCAATCAGATGATTAAAAAGATCTGAAATATAAACAATGCCAATGGCTTCATCATTAAAAACAACGGGCAGCCTTCTAACATGTTTTTTAATCATAATATCAAGTATCATCATCAAATGCATGTCAGGATCAATGGATATTATCTTTGGAGTCATGATATCTCCAACAAGAAGATCATCAATTTTTCCGATGGTACGTTCAATGATTCCCTCTATTTCAATATCACTGATATTACCCCATATTTTAACATGCTTGGGCAAAAGGAACAGAAGAATATCATACATTGATATCATACCAGCGATTGAACCCTGCCCATTGGTCACCATGATGCCAAAAATTGTTCTCCCCTGTGATTTTGACTCTTTAAAAATTTCTAAAGCCTGGGATAGGGGAGCATCAGGGCTCAATGTTTTAAACTCTTTTACCATGATATCTCTGGCTGTTGTTTTCATAGCGCTGCTCCTTTTCTCAATTTTCTTTTTTAAGGATTCTAAAACAAATAGATAAAAATTAAAACAAATTTTATATTTCACTTGTTTATATTATAAATTTTTCATATAAAACTTTTTGTGTGGTAAAATATGAAATGTCTGTATGGCGGTACAGAAAAATTAAATATTAGATGATAAGTTATAGATCATCAGACCATGAAAATTATAATCAAAAATTTAGGAGGTAAGTTTTATGACCACGTTAGTAGTTGGACACAAGAACCCGGATACTGATTCAGTTTGTGCAGCAATTGCACTTTCAGATCTTAAAAAAAAACTTGGTGAGGATATTGCTCCTGCTGTGCAGGGAGAACTCAACCCGGAATCAAAATTTGTGCTTGAAAAATTTGGTGTTGCAGCACCCGACATTGTTACTTCATATGCAGGAAAAGATATATATATAGTTGACAACTCTGATCTTGCCCAATGTCCCGATGATCTTGGCCAAGCCAATATCCTTGGCATAGTGGATCACCACAAACTTGGTGATGTTACCACTGGACAGCCACTTGAGTGCTGGATCTGGCCCGTTGGCTGCACATGCACTGTTGTTGCATCCATGTATGATTTTTTCAGTGTTGAAATCCCAAAAGATATTGCAGGTATCATGCTTTGTGCCATTTTATCTGATACTGTAATTTTTAAATCTGCCACCTGTACTGATACAGACAAAAAAATATGTGCAAAACTTTCTAAAATCTGTGGCGAAAGTGATCTGGAAACCCTTGGCATTGAAATGTTCAAGGTAAAATCTGCCGTGGAAGGCACTCCAATCCGTGAACTTGTCCTGCGTGATTACAAGGACTTTAACATGGGTGGAAAAGGTGTTGGAGTCGGGCAGCTTGAGCTTGTTGACCTATCCATTGTCGATGGTATCAAGGCTGATCTTGAAAAGGATATTCAAGCCCTTAAAGAAGAGAAAGGTCACCACAGTGTATTTCTCATGCTTACTGATATCATGAAGGAAGGTACAGAACTTTTGATTGTTTCAGATGATGAATCTGTTGTTGAAAAAGCTTTTGGTGTAACTCCTGCAAATGGTAAAGTATGGTTGGATAATATCATGAGTCGTAAGAAACAGATTGTACCAGACCTTGAAAAGGTATTTGGATAATATGTTTGAGCAAAAACTCACCCATCTGCTTCGTTGCTTCAAACTTTTGCAATCCTCATGTACTACAGTACACTCCGGTTGCAAAAGTCCTTGCGCCTCACATATGGGCAACTTTTAGCTCAAACACAAATTTTATGGGATGTAAAACACGAATTTTATGGGATGTGGGATTTAAGACAACTTGAATCTCACATCTCAATTCGTAACTATCTCATCGTAACTATCTAATTTTTCCCCAGGATATCTTTTTTACGAGACTGTTAACACTTTGTTTAATTTTTCAGACAATGCCACAACATCAAAAGGTTTAAGAATATATTCACTGCAGCCTTTGTCAACCATTTTTTGAATTTGATCTTCCTTGGTATAACCAGAACAAACCAGAACTTTAACATCCGGGTCAATACTTTTGATTTTTTCAAAGGTTTGCTGACCGTTAATTCCAGGCATAACCATATCAAGAATAACAAGATCTATTTTTAAATCATCTGCTTTTAAAATATCAATGGCTTCTCTTCCATCTGTCACTGCTTTTACCCGATACCCAAGGTTTTTCAGCATTTCTGAGCAGACTTCAATAACACCCTGTTCATCGTCCACCAATAAAATAGTGCCTTCACCATTATAAACTTTCTGTTTTCCCTGCAGATGTTGGAATGTTTTTTTAACCCTGACTGGAGCAGACGGTAAAAAGATCATGAAAGAACTGCCTTTTCCAGGTTTACTTTTAACCCTTATAACTCCTTTATGACTTTTGATAATGCCATAGGCAGTTGCAAGACCGAGACCTGTCCCCTGGGCTCTCTCTTTTGTTGTAAAAAAAGGATCAAAAATCCTTGTAACAAGATCTTCATCCATTCCAATGCCGGTATCTGTTACCATAATTTTTATATAATTACCTGACTTTTTAAATCCTGATTCACTGATATCAGACTCATTCACAACAATATTTTCAGATTTAATAATAATCCTGCCACCGTCGGGCATTGCCTGCCATGCATTAATAAAAAGGTTCATCAACACCTGCTTGATCTGACCTTCATCTATAACCACACCAAATAAATCCTTGTCAAGATATTGCTCAATCAAGACATCTTTTTTTGCTCTGCCAAACATTTTTGCAGACATTTTTAAGAGGTAATTGAGATTAACAGGATGTGTTCCATGGCAGGTTTTTTGTGCAAATCCCAATAATTGTTTGGCCATTTCAGCCCCGTTGGTAACATATTCATCGATATTGGAAAGTTTTCTGTATTCATCTGAACCATGATCAAACCCAAGTTTTACAAGGGATGTATAGCCCTGGATACCCATGAGTATATTATTAAAATCATGGGCAATGCCTCCGGCAAGTGTCCCGATTGCTTCCATTTTTTGTGCCTGACGTAACTGATCTTCAAGATTGATCCGCTTAGTAACATCCCTTGCCACCACATGCACACCTTTAAACTCCTGCCTGCCGTCACTTGCAGGCAGATTGATAGGTGCAGCTTTTAATTCCATAAAAGCAACTGCAGCATCTGGGTCATATTTTGATGTTTTTACTTTTGGCTTTTTAAATCTTAATTGTAATGCTCTGCCATTATTAATCAAACTTGAATTTTCTTCAGTCTGGAAAAGAGTTTTTGCCTTTAAAAGATCCTGTTCATGAATAATGCTTTCAAAACTTATACCAAGTAAATCATGATCTGAAAGGCCAAGCACTCTATTAAACTGAGAATTGACAAAAATAAAGCACCCTTTCTTATCCAGTGTGAAAATCAGATCAGGTGAATTATTCACCATATATTCATACTGTTTTTCAGAGGCATCAAGCCTTGCAGACATGGCTTTTTTTTCAGCAATTATTCTCTTTTGTGAAAGCGCATTTTTAACAGTTTTTACTAAATCAGCATATTCAAAAGGTTTTTTTAGATAATCCCAGGCACCAATTTTAAGTGCCCGAACTGCAGATTGAATAGACACATTGCCAGTAACCATAACTATCACTGCATCTTTATCCATCTTAAAAATATGCTCCATGACTTCATATCCGTCCATGTCCGGCATATTCATATCAAGCAGGGTAAGATCAAATTTTTCCTGGGAAAAAAGCTTTAAAGCCTCTTTCCCGTCATGGGCACCACTTGTCTTAAAACCTTCTCTTTGCAGACAGAGTGAAATATTATCAACAATCCTTTTTTCGTCATCAACAATAAGTATCTTTTCTGATTTCATGGGGTATCCAAATTATAATTTATGGCAAAATAATGATAAACAGTTTTCACAAGCAAATTGCTTTAATTTGATTTTTCATAGCAGATAAGACCGCACCTTAAACATCTTTCAGCTTCAGATTGGGCTTTTTCTGTAGAAAAACCAGTTGAAAATTCATCTAACCACTCTTTTCTTGTCTGACGTGGTACCATAACATTTCTTGAAGAGATATCAACACTGTTCAATGAAGAGACATCCTGAAGTTTAGTCTGCCCGGTAATAATTTTTAAAGGTTCTTGAAATTGTATTCCATACATAAGATTATGCAATGCTGCAGAAGCTTTTCTGCCACCGTTAATGGCACCTACCGCAGAGGAGTATTCAGTCATTGTATCCTGGCTTGAAAGCAGACCTAACTCCCTGTTTGAGTCTGGTTTTTTCTGCAATTCCACCCCTTCCCACATAAGTGGCCCATCATTTACCACCTCTTCCGGGGTTTCATCTGATTCATTTGCTACCTGCTCATCTTTGACAGGAATAAATACAAGTTCAGGAAATCTTCCAGCCCCTATGATCAGAGTATCAGCGTCAATAATCGCTTTTTTGCCTGTCACAAGATCACTGTATTCAACTGATTTAAGTTGATCATCTTCCCCGATTACTCTTGTAATTCCTGTATTATGCATAATTGTTACACCGGCTTCTATCAATGTATCAATGCCGGCTGGATCCATGGATGAATCATCAACAGGTTTTCTTAAAAGAGCTATTATATTTTTGCTTCCTGCTGCCTGCAGAATCTCCACTGCTTGCACCAGTTTTTTGTTACCATCTGCTGCAATTACAACATTTTCTCCCAAAGGCAGATCAAACCCTGCACCTTTATTACTTCTTAAAAGATCAATTAAAAGAGATGCCCCTGGAAAAACACTTGTGGCATTATCAATATCTCCACGCAAAAGTCTGGAGTCCCATCCTCCGGTTGCGGTAAATACAGCATCACAACCTTCTCTTAAAAGAGAGTCAATGGTAAAATCCCTGCCTGCTGTTGTATTGGTTTTGATTTCAACTCCCATCTGCCTTACACCTTCAATATCCCAGTCAAGGACATCCATGGAGAGTCTTTCCCTTGAAATCGCTTTACGCAGGATTCCACCAAGGGAATTAGTTGCTTCGAGCACCAATACATCATGACCAAGCCTTGCGCTGAAAAATGCAGTGGAGAGTCCTTCAACTCCGCCACCAATGATTGCAACTTTTTTACCACTTGCAGGTGCCTTATAGGGCAGAGAAAATTTATTCTGATTCATCTCATAGTCACATACAAAACGTTTCAGATGATTGATGGCAACGGAATCATCCTGCAAAAGTCTTCTACAGTTGGATTCGCACTCTGCAGGACAGATTCTTGATATAACGCTGGGAAAAGGGTTTCTCTCTTTGATAACCTGTATGGAACCTGTATAATCCCCCTCTTTTATCAATCTTATATACTCTTTAATATCAATACCCGTGGGGCATGCCCTCTGGCATGGAGTAATGCACTCCTCTTTGGTATATTCTCTCATAATCCTTCTTGTCACAGAAGTCAGTCTTATAATGTTTTTAGGACATACTTTTTCGCAGGCACCGCATCCTGTACACTTTTCCTGGTCAACCTTGGGCAGACCATCTTCGCCTATGATCAAAGCACCAAACAGGCATGCCTTTACACAGGTACCAAGACCAAGACATCCTATTCTGCACTCTTTTGCCCCACCAAACAGTAATGCAGCTGCTCTACAGTCTGTTAAGCCAAGATATTTATAATCCATGTCTGCTTCATCATTACCATAATAGCATCCCGAGCCTGCAAATTCAGGTTCTTTGTCAACAACAGAAACTCCCATTATTGCAGCAATTGCCTGGGAGACATCATCGCCTGCGGCAACACACGAATTAACAGGCTGGAGACCATCGGCAATAGCCTGGGCATTGGGCATACACCCTGGATAGCCGCATCCGCCGCAATTGGCTCCAGGCAGGGCATCATCAATGGCCAGAACTGTTGGGTCCTCGTAAACATAAAATGCTTTGGAAGCAATCACCAGAACACTGCTGATTAAAACACCGAGTCCGCCCATCATTAAAATAGATTGAATCATGAATATATCCTTATGAATTGTACTTATTATTATAAATAATTAAAAACTCTACTATATAAGCATTTGATAAATGAAAAGTCAATGCATCAGTTAATTTAATTTGTACATTATAATAAATATCTGAATAGAAAAAAAATATTGATTAATAAACCCATGAAGAGTATAAAATTCAGGTTATTGTTTAACTTAAATTGAGAGAAAATAAATAGATGAGATTTGAACCTGTCATAGGACTTGAAGTCCATGCCCAGCTAAAGACAAAAACCAAAATATTCTGCTCCTGCTCCACAAAATTTGGGAAACCACCCAATGCCAATACTTGTCCCGTGTGCACTGGAATGCCTGGCATGCTGCCTGTTCTTAATAAAAAGGCTGTCTCCTTTGCCATTAAAGCAGGGCTTGCCACAAATTGTATAATTAACAAAGAGAGCCGGTTTGACAGAAAAAATTATTTTTATCCTGACCTTCCCAAGGGATATCAGATTTCCCAGTATGCTCTTCCAATAGCAGAACATGGCTTTCTTGATATTGAAGATAAAAAAACAGGTTCTGTAAAAATAGGTATTACACGTATCCACATGGAAGAGGATGCAGGCAAACTTATCCATGATCCTGCAAGGCAGAAAAGCATGGTGGATTTAAACAGAACCGGAGTACCATTAATAGAGATTGTAAGTGAACCCGATATCCGCACAGCGCTGCAGGCAGGTGCATATTTACGCAAACTGCATGCCATATTAAAATATATTGACGTGTGTGACGGCAACATGGAGCAGGGAAATTTTCGGTGTGATGCCAATATTTCATTACGACCCCCCGGCCAAAAGGAATTTGGCACAAGAGCTGAACTTAAGAACCTTAACTCCTTTAAAAATGTGGAAAAGGCAATATCCCATGAAATTGAACGTCAAACCTATGTTCTTGAAGAGGGCAAAAAAGTAATTCAGGAGACAAGGCTGTGGGACCCTGTCAAAAATAAAACCACTTCCATGCGCGGTAAGGAAGAAGCCCATGATTACAGATATTTCCCAGACCCTGATCTTGTCCCACTGATTGTAGATGACAACTGGATCGACAGGGTTAATAAAACAATGCCTGAACTGCCCCATGAAAAGCTTTTAAGATTCACAAAAGAGTATAAACTTAACAATTATGATGCCAAAGTATTAACCTCATCCATTGAGCTTGCCAATTTTTTTGAGAAGACAGCAGCACCCCTGAAAGATAAAAAACAGGCTGCCAACTGGATAATGACCACTCTTTTAGGCATGCTCAATGCAAAAAAAATTGATATAGATGAATCTCCAGTATCTGCTGACTCATTTTCCAGACTTCTCTCTTTAATAGAAAAAGGAACAATAAATACAAATGCTGGAAAAAAAGTATTTGAAGAGATGGTGCTCAGTTCAAAAGACCCTGAAAGCATCGTCAGGGAGAAAGGGCTTGAGCAGGTATCAAATCAATCAGAACTTGAAACAATGGTGGATGAGATTATACATAATAACCCCAAAGAAACAGAAGCATATAAGAGCGGTAAAACCAAACTTTTCAGTTTTTTCATGGGGCAGATCATGAAAAAAACCCGTGGCAAGGCAGATCCTAAAATCACAACACAACTGATTAGAAAGAAACTTCAATAGGAGAACTATTTTGAAAAAACCTCTGTTTTATAAATGTGTAATTTTGATCCAGCTTTTCTTCATATTCTGTTTAATCATTCCCATTAATGGATTTGCTGACAATTCTGCAACCAATGAACAATCCATTGCCATAATCCCCTTTGAAATAATCTCACAGGAAGATATCACCTATATTCAATCTGGAATTTTACAAATGCTCTATTCACGCTTAGTGTGGAAAGATCATGTAAACCTGATTAAAAAAGATATTATCTTAAAACACCTTGGGGCAGTTAAGACCAATAACAATAATAAAATTATTAAAGAAATAGCAGCCCTTACCAATGCAGATTATGTTCTATCAGGCTCCATTACCAATTTTTCCAATGCCTTTAGTATTGATACAAAAATTTATGATATTAAAAACCAGCAGTATTTAACCTTTTCTGAACAATCTGAAGTTATTGACGATGTTATTCCAAAACTCAAGATAATCAGCGCCAGAATCAATCAAAAAGTGTTTAAACGTGAAACCATTGACTGGGAAGAACTTGCCAAAAAAGAGAAGGAGAAAACCCTTCAATGGCAAAGGCAGAATCCTGAAAAACTCATGCCTTCTATCCCCAGAGAGATGCAGGAAGAGAAAACTCCCATATGGAAATTCTGGCAGTTTTTATAACAGAAAAAATTAATCTTCTACCCAGGAGGGTGCAGGAATATTTAATATGGTGGCAACATAGAGTCCGTACATAATCAAAAAATGACGATAACTAAAGTAAAGTCTATAATACCATAATTAAGGCATCCTGAAATGAAGCTAAAATATTTTCAGTAAAGCAATAGTGATAGAAGTCTGGGCTATCATCAGCCCAATTATCCACTTAATTAACCTGATTTCCAGATCTTTAACATCTTCTCGAGAAGCCAGCCCCTCTTTCTGGGATTGCTCTAATATATCCACAAATTCACTGGCTTTGATATCCTCAAGTCCAAGGTCTTTTAAGATAGGATATAATTTTGCCATTGTTGCCATACTAATATTCCTTTATATTTGATATATATAAATAGTAAATATTCAATCTGAAAATGTCAAGATATGTTTTGTGGATTGCTGTGTTTAAAATTGTTGGCAGGGCAGGAGTTGTATATAATGAATAGTGAAAAACTCATGCCTTCTATCCCCAGAGAGATGCAGGAAGAGAAAACTCCCATATGGAAATTCTGGCAGTTTTTATAGCAAAAGCCAAAAAACCAGAAACAGTTGATAATAATTAAGTAAGGTGTTCCCTGAATTCCTTATTTTTTAATACCCCTATGGATTTAAGGATTTCATTTT
>JAOZRI010000309.1 GCA_029940235.1 Desulfobacula sp.
TTTTATCAGTGTAAAACAGAATTCTTTCAGTCAGTGTGGTTTTACCAGAATCAATGTGAGCGCTGATTCCAATATTTCTTACTCTTTCTAAATCTCTGATCATTGTTTAAATCATCCCTTTGAATATAAAATTTACCTTTTTACAATTATTGGAAACAATTGTTGACAAAGGTTTTTCCTTGTTCTTATATATTGTTAATTTTTATGATATTATTATTTGTACTTTGAAAATCAATTTAAAACTATAATAAAAGTTATAATTATATTTTAAAACTATTAAAATGTCAAGAAAAACACAAAATGATCGAATTTAAAACTATTCTGTTAAAAGGTTTACAGGCAAAAGGCTTAAAAGATTTAAATATCAATGTCTCTGAGCATCAGGCACAATTAATGGCCATGCATGCAAAAGAGCTGATGGTCTGGAATAAAAAAATAAATCTTACAGCCATAAAACAACCTTTGCAGATTGTTGAGAAACATTTTATTGACTGCCTTGTTGCAACATCTTTTATAAAAGATCCAAAATCCATTATTGATATGGGGTCAGGCGGAGGTTTTCCCGGAATTATCCTTAAAATCATAAATCCTGAGCTTGAAATTGTTTTAATGGACTCTTCAAGGAAAAAAATTAATTTTTTAAAACATGTCATACGCCTGCTGGATTTAAAAAATATTAATGCCATTCACACAAGGGTCGAAGACCTCCATGAAAACAGATTGTATAAAAATAGATTTGATGCCGTGATCTCACGGGCTTTTACTGAGCTTTCAAATTTTGTTGACCTTGCCTTTCCATTTTTAAAGGGGGAGGGTGCAATTTATGCCATGAAAGGCAAGCAGGCAAAAAAAGAGATAAGTGTTAAACTTTTAGAAAAGTTTAAAATTACAACAGATCATTATGTGCTGCCCTTTGAGAGATCTGATAGATATGTGATTAAACTGGTTATGAAAAATTAAGTTTTTTTGTCTACATAAATATAGATAAGAACCAGAGTGAAAAAAGAGGTTTTAAGGTTAACTTTTTGTTATTAAACCTGTTGTTAAGCCCGAAAAAAGTGGACATTCAAGTCAATATGGTTTATATTGACCCTCTTTGTAAAAGACCTCCTTTTTTCTTATGGTTCTCAATTGTGCTGTTCAAAAGCCAATTGAATTGTTGTTTGTAAAGAAAGGCAGTTTATCAATCATGGATAGATTATACTATTTTGATATTAGGTTCATATAAAATTAAAAAGGAGAAAAAATAATTATGAGTAATGAAGATCACACGATGTACAGCGGCGGGCTTAAAGGTGCCGAGGCAATGTTTGGTGAGTGCGCACAAAAACATGGTATCAATGAGATAAATTTTTCTTTTAAAGGGCATAAGTGTTTCAGGGAAAAAAACATTACCATGCTCAGTGATGAAGAGTTGAAAAAGGGCAATATCAGCATGGAGATAGTCTCTGCTCGCATGGGCAGAAGATATGCCCAGGCAGACAAGATAAGAAAAGTTTTTCAAATGCTTTTTCACATGGTAAACAAGGGATATCAAGTATTTGCAATAGGTTGGATTCAGCCTGATAAAACAATCAAAGGCGGAACTGGCTGGGGTGTTGAGCTTGCCAAATTTTTCAACAGACCTATCAGTGTTTTTGATCAAGAGACAAATATCTGGTATTCATGGAAGGAAAATGAGTGGAAAGAGGATGAACCTGTGATTGCACATAATACTTTTTGCGGCACAGGAACAAGAAATCTTTCCAAAGAAGGTGAAAAAGCAATTGAAGAGCTTTTCAACCGCTCCTTTAAATAACATACTGCCAAAGATTTAATAAATTTAAGATTACCTTTGTTCCAGCAGAGGTAATCTTAACTCGTAACAAATTTTGTACAGGTTTAGATAAAATTATTCAACAATTTCCAGAATAACCCTTTTTTGTTCCTTTGCAGAAGCGCAGGATAAGATAGTCCGCATGGCCTGGGCTGTCCTGCCTTTTTTACCAATAACTTTCCCAAGGTCCTCCTTTGCAACTCTCAATTCCAGTACAAGGGTTTGTTGAGCCTTGATTTCCTGGACATCAACCTCATCCTGATTGTCAACCAATGCCTGAGCAATTAACTTTATCAACTCTTTCATGACCTATCTCCTTTGATCCAGTCCAAATAGTAGAAGAAAATTTGAGCTACTTTACCAAGTATTGCCATCATCTTTATAAAATCTCTGAATTTGAATTTTTGCCAAATTTTCATGCCAGTTGAAAACAGAGCATTATGCAAAGATTTCAAAGTATTTAAATTTACAATATCACAGCTTATAATAATCTCAAGCTTTATTATAGTGATTTGTCCATTTTACTTGACATAAAAAAGAAATTAATTATCCTATGACTCATAATTTATATTTTTTTAATCAAATGTTTTATTATTGTGTTTGATCAGATATTTTTTTAAAGGTTAGAGTAAATAGAGGAATACAAAGTGTATAAAGAACTTACAACATCTGATGCTGAACGAAAAATGCTTTCAGATGCAGGATATGGTGACCCGGCAATCAATTATTATCTTGAAAAAAAGCACATGGGTTGTTTTGAAGATGCTGATCAGGTGTTTAAAAAAATTGGCTCGTGCGGCGATATAATGAAAGTATATCTTAAAGTTGATGATAATATTATCAATGATGTAAGGTATGAAATTACCGGGTGTGCCGGGGCAATTGCTGCTGCCATGGCAGCTGTAGATCTTGTAAAGAATAAAACCATTGATCAGGCATTGAAAATAAATGATGGTGATGTATTCAAAGTTCTTGAAAGTATCCCAGAAAAAAAACATCACTGTATCCAGCTTGCAGTTAAAACAATGCATGAGGGCATTCAAGAGTATAAAAATTCAACGTTAATGTAATCCGGCCTGTTTACATTGTGATTATGGATTGCAGTTTGAAAAAAAGAATTCTTGCAGTTTTTTTTGTGTTTTGTTGATGTCTTCATGCAGCACAACCTCACAATTTTTTTTTAAATTTGTTCAACTGGCCTTTGTAATACTCTTTTTTCTCCCTTGAAAGCTGTAAAGCTTCTTTGGCAGCAGTGATAGCACCTGTAATATCCTTGTTAATAAAACAGGCCTCGGCATAGGTGTCCAGGATAAAAGCTTCTTTTTTAAAATTTAAGGCTCTTTTTGAATATTCAAGGGCTTTAATTGGATTTTTAAACTCTTTTTTGGGGCATGTTGCAAAAAGCCAGGCAAGATTATTTAAAGCATGGATATTGCCAGGATCAATCCTGATCACATTTTCATATGAATCAATAGCTTTTTCATAGTTTTCTCTATTATAATAATAATCACCCACAAGCACATAAAGATCTGAATTGCCAGGCTCAACCTCAAGCTGCTGATATAAAATTTTTTCAGCTATGAAATTTCCAAATGCATCCTTTGCCATGCCAAAATTTAT
>JAOZRI010000310.1 GCA_029940235.1 Desulfobacula sp.
TAACACAATGTATGACAATATATCCATACTTGCCGGCTGTAATGCCATTAAAATTATTCAAGATGAAGGCCTTGATCTCTCACGCGTAAAGGTTCTCGCAGGAGCCTCAGGTTCTGCAAAATTTCTTGTTTTAACCGGTATAGACAGGGTTTTAGTATCTCTGTTTAAAGATAGAAAAGACCCTCTTTATCTTATTGGAACATCAATTGGTGCCTTTCGCATGGCTGCCTTCTGCCTGAAAGATCCCTTTAAAGCCATAGGAATACTTGAAAGAGAATATATTGAACAGCATTATGATCTTAAACCCACTAAAAAAGATATTCTATTAGAAGCAAAAAAAATAATTGATTCATATATTGATGATAATGACATACAAGATATCCTTAACCATCCTTTTTTACGGTTAAGTTTTTTGTCTAATAAGTGTAGAGGCCTGCTTAAAAATGAGGTTACACCACTGCTATGGCTTGGATTGGGGCTTGCGGCAGGAATGAATTTTTTCAGTCGTAATACCCTAAGATATTTTTTTGAGAGGGCACTTTTTTGTAATATAAATACTTTACCTCCCTTTGCTACGATGAATCAATTTCCCATGAATATTTATGGTTTAACACAATCAAATTTTAAAAAGGCTCTTCTATCTTCCGGGTCTGTGCCCATTGTCATGGAAGGAGTGTCAGATATCAATGGTGTACCAGGAATGTTTCGCGATGGTGGTGTTATTGACTATCACCTTGATATACCTTTTTTACCAGATAACGAAAGTTTTGTATTATATCCCCATTTTTATAAAAAAATAACTCCAGGCTGGTTTGATAAGAAGTTAAACCGCAGACCTGATGATAATAATATGAAAAATGTTGTGCTTATAGCTCCTTCAGATACCTTTGTTCAAAACCTTCCCTTTAAAAAAATACCCGACAGAAAAGATTTTATGACCTTTAAAGAAAAAGATAAAGAACGCATGGATTATTGGAACATCGTTGTTAAAAAAAATAGAATACTTGGTGATGAATTTTTTGAAGCAATACAATCAGGCAAAGTAAGACAGATTGTAAAACCGCTCTAAAAATTACATAAAGAGATATATGGAAAGATTTAAAGCTAAAAGATAAAAATATCGACCATGTGTCAAAACCCTGTCAGAATAAAGACTATTTAAATAGTATAAACAGGCTGCTTGAACAAAATTGAACATTATTCAAAAAGTCTAAAAACATGAAGATTAAAAAACTGCTAAATTAGCAATCATTTCCAAATAATTAGATTTTTATTTACCCTTAATAATTTTATGAATAAATTGATCCATGAGGTTTAACACAATATCAGGTTGATCATTGTGTGGTGAGTGTCTGCAATTATCAAGCAGGTGAGTTTTAATATTGTTTACATGGTATTTTATGGATGCTATCTGTTTTTTTGTTCCATATTGATCATCTTTTCCCTGGATGGCAAGCATGGGAACCTTGATTTTATTTAAATATTTTTCAATATTCCACTGCATGAATTTTGGGTTCAGCCATATATCATTCCATCCATAAAAGGCATTGTCAGTATTTTTTCCATGATATTTCTCAAGACCCTGCTTTAAATTATGGTTTTCATAATTAATTTTCGCCTGTTGGATGCACTCCACTGTAATCTGCTCACAAAAAACATGTGCAGCTTCAGTGATCAAACCTTTTAGCCCTTTTAGCTCTTTGATATAAGGGCTGCCGCTAAAAATAATCCCTATGGAAGCGCCGTCTGAATGGCCAATCAGTATATAATCTTTGATTTGAGCTTTTTTGATGATTTCAGGCAGGATTTTTAATGCCTGTACATGCATGAAATTGATTTTCCAGGGCAGGGAAGATGGATCAGATTTACCATATCCTGATCTGGAAAAAACAAGGGCAGGGCAGTGAGTTTTTTGGGAAAGTCTTGCAGGGAAGTCTTTCCACATACCGGCGCATCCAAGGCCTTCATGGAGAAATATAAGAGCAGGGAGATTCTTTGAGCTATTTTGATTCTTTTGCTCGTTTAGCACATTCTGGTGCCATTGAATCTCAATCTTTTGTGAATCAAGTTGTAAAAATTTAGTCAAACCTTGTGCTTTTTCATTAATAGGTCATAGGCTTTTTGTATTACAAGAAATTTTTCATTGGCAAGGTTGGAAAATTCTTCTCCAAGATGGGAGAGCTTGTCAGGATGATATTTTTTTATTGCTTGTTTATAGGCACTTTGAATCTCTTGTTTACTTGCATTGGGGCTGACACCAAGAATGTCAAAGGGTGTTTGATTTGATTTGAACGATCTGGTGCTGCTGTTTTGTTGATATCTGGTATTTTTATGGGGTTCCTGCTTTTTGTTTGAGGTAAAACTTTCACTGTTCTGCCCATTTTGTTGTTTAAATGGGTTTTTCCTCTTAAAAAAGAAATTGGGAAGTTTTCCATGGCGGATTAAATAATATATTGAAGCAATAACAACACCATCATCAATCCAGCCGACAAATGGCAGCATCAGGTCAGGAATTATATCCACAGGGCTGATAAGATAAGCCAGTCCAAAAAGAATTAAAATTATTTTAAGATAGAGGTTCAAAGAATCAGACCTTATTTAAAACATCAATCATGGTATACAGCTTTTTTTGATTGTCTGCCTCTTCAAGCTTTTGTACAAGAAACATAACAGCATCAAATGTACCATTTACATAAATATCTCTGCCATTGATATTGTGTTTGAATTCAAATAGAGCTGATCCATCTTCTGCTTTTAAGGTATATGTATGCCAGCCATGGCCGGTCAAAAATTGTTTTGGAATTTTCAGCTCTTTTTCCTGGGTTTTGGGGTCTCTTACCATTTGAATATCATCTACACTGAAATCAGGCCCAAGTTTATTAAAATACCTGACCATTGCCTTTGCAGTTCCTGATGTATCAGCTTTGCCCTGCTGGTGACTTTCAACAACTTCAAGGGTATAACCCTTAAAAAGATCGGGAAACGTATTTGCGGCATACTCCATCATTGCCTGGAATCCCACAATCTGTTTAGCCATGTTAGGAGCAATAACAGCAGGTGTTGATGCATTCTTAACAACTTGTTCAAGTTTTTCTCTGTCTCCACCTGTAGTTCCCATGACAAAGGGAATCTTATTTTGAGTATAAAATACGGCATTTGAATTGACAGCTGTTGGATGGGTATAATCAATGGCGATAAAAGATGCAAACTGTGATTGAATCTCTTTTATTTTATCCACTCTGGTATCTGGTTTGATCAGTTCAAAACTGATTCCACCAATGTTTATGGTATCATCTTCAATCTCCTGACCTGTAAGTGAAAAAGGGATTACATTGAATCTCTCATTTTTTAAAGCAGAGGTTGCCATTATTTTTGCAACATTGCCAGGCAGGCCATTTACCATGATATCTGTTTTACCCATTTTTTAACTCCTTT
>JAOZRI010000311.1 GCA_029940235.1 Desulfobacula sp.
TTCCTTAAATATCATAATTTGTTTGCAGCACATTTTCATAGTGAATAAGTTGTAATGGTATATCAGGGTATGAATTTTTAAAGGCTGCATATTTATATGGCTTAAATGCAGATGCTGAAAATTTTACCTCAAACGCTTTTTTGGCGTTAATGATAAAATCAATTTCCTGTTGTTTTTGAGTCCGCCAATATTTAATATTATCTTCCTGGATTTTATCGTAAAATAATCTGAAAATAAAATTTTCAAATAAAGCGCCTTTATCATGTCGTAACATCAAGGGTTCAAAATTATTAATAAAATGATTTCTTAGACCTGAATCTGTAAAAAAGACTTTGGGCATTTTTCTAAGTTCCTTTGCCATATTACGGAAAAAAGGTTTGATTGTCACAATATGGAAAGATTTTTTCATTAAACGGATATACGCCTCGATTGTCAGTGCATTAAGCCTGAAATTTGCAGCAATGCTGTTGACATTCAACAAGCTTCCTGTGATTTCTGATAGAAACGAAAGAATATTCAAATAAGCATCCGGGTGTTTCAGCCCTGCTTCTAATGCATCCTTTTTTACATATGATTCTGCAATTTCAGTCAAGAACAATTGTTTTTCTTTATAATCAGGTTCCAGAACCACATCAGGATATCCACCGTAGATCATATATTCATTTTGCAGGTTGGATAATTCATTCTTATAAATCTGTGGAATTGCCTTGCCAAATAAAAATGAAGATAATTCAATTTTATCTTTGAAAATTAAAAACTCTTCAAAACTCAGGGTTGGCAGTTTAAAAATTCTTTTTCTGCCTGCAAGAGAGTCTTTAAATTTAGTATCAATATAAAAACTGGAAGATCCGCTTACTATAAATTTTACTTTATCAACGTTTAGGTCATAGTGATATTTTAGAAAATTGGAAGGGTTTTTCAGGTATTGAATTTCATCAATAAAAATATACGTTTTTACTTTATCATTCAACGGTGGGAGTACCTGTTTTAAATTTGCCGGGTGTTCATTCAATATGCTTAATAATTTTGGATCTTCAAGGGTTAAAAAAAATGAAGGGTTGTTCTTTTGGTTTATTCCATGCTGCAACTGTTGCATAAGGGTAGTTTTACCGGTTTGCCGTGCACCGATAATCAGTGATATCTGCTTTTTTTCAAGATGGTTTTTTATTTGTGTAAATAGTAATCGTTTTTTCATACTGGGAAAATATCCCATTTTTTGCGTAATGTAAACAAGAAAATATTCTTTTTTATTTGATTTTCACTATAAAAATATCCCAAACAAGACATACCTTTAATATGATTTTATGCTGATATTTTCTCCAGGGAGTGTGCTTTATAAATATGTAAGTGGCTTTTTAAAAGATCCTGTGCCATTAAACTTTATAATGATAATAGGCTTTTTGTATTTACAATTTTTTCAGAGCCTGTTGGCTTTGATGAAATCCAATGATGATGGAAAAAAGAGCAGCAAGGGTACAAAAACCTGATATCAGGCAGATGGGCAGTAATCCATAATTTGACCAGATGATACCGCCGAGAAAAGCGCCTGCAACCCTGCCTATCCCTGCTATGGCAAAAAAAGCAGCCATTGTGGATGCCCTTAATTCCGGAACTAATTCTGTGGACAGGCTCATGCAGGTAACAATGGCAAATTCAAACGTGAAAAAAACAAGGAAAAGTCCTGTAAGAACATAGACCAGGCCAATATTGAACAGGGGCAAAAGAAAATATGCCCCAGTGCAAAGAGAGACTCCAATGATAATGGATTTTTTCAACCCGATCCTGTCGGAAAAAAACAGAGTGCAGCCTTCGCCAAGAATTTCAGAAAGCCCAATTAAAATAGTACCAAACCCTATGGCAGTGAGAGAGAGATTATAGGATTGTTCCAGCCATGCACCGTAAATTACAAAAAGGTTGTCGTTGCCAAGGCACATGAAAAATGCAAATGATAATATTCCAAGAACTTTTCTCTCTTTAATAATAGTTTTCCAGTTTGATATCATCAATGTTCCAGCTTTAGGTGAACCATGATTTTTTTTATCCTTTGGCATGATTTTCAGGATAATAAAAAAACAGATAAGGGAAAAAAATCCCATGATCCAAAAGGGAGTCTGCCAGGAAAAACGTTCAATGATAACACCAGACAGGGGAATACCGATCAGAGTCGATCCTGCCCAGGCAAGTTCAGTAATTCCAATGATTTTTCCTCTTTTTTCAAAGGGGACAAAATTACCAATAAAGGCTTGAAGACTTGGATCAAATATACTTTTGGCAAGCCCTGTAATGAAAAGGCTGATCACAAATACTGAATAAATCGGGATTAATCCCACAGCAAAAGTGCCAATGGTAAGCAACCCCAGAGAGAACAGCATTAAAATTCTGTATCCATATTTATCGGCAAATCCTGCACCAAGTGGTCCTAATATGGAAGTTGCCTGATTAATGGCAATAACAGATGTAATGGCGGAAAGATCAACATTCAAACCCCTTGCAAACTCAGGGGCAAAAGGATAAATCAGTCTTCGGGTAATATTAAATAAAAGCTTTGAAAAGGTTGTTACACTGATAAATTTTGTAAATTGTTTTGGATTATCAGTCACAGAGCTTATAAATTTGCAAGAAGTCTGAATTTATCAAATATCAATAAAAGACCAATGATGATGAGCAGAATTCCAGAAGCTTTGTTGAGTGCTCCAATAAATCTGGTTGCACGTTTCATAATTCCAAGAATGGAGTTGATAAAAAAGGATATTATTATAAATGGAATGGCAAGGCCTGCAGAATATACAGCCAGTAAAGACACCCCTTTAAGAACAGTATCCTGATTGCCTGCAACAATTAAAATTGATCCAAGCATGGGACCTATGCAGGGACTCCATCCAGCACCAAAAGCCATGCCTATCACAAAAACACCCATGAGATGCAGAGGCTTCTCTTTTACATGGATTTTTTTCTCAAAATTAAAACCTTTGATATTGATAATACCGAGAAGGTGAAGCCCGAAGATAAGAATAATGCCCCCGCCAAGATATCTGACAACCCATGAGTATTGAGAAGCAACACCGCCGAGAAAAGATGCAGATGCTCCAAAAAGAATAAAGATAAAGGAAAAACCAGCCACATAAAAAAGAGTGGACAAAATAACTTTTTGCCTGACCTCTTTTTTATTTTCAGTTAATTCATCAAGGGTTAAGCCTGTAATAAAAGAGAAATATGCCGGTATCAACGGCAGAATACAGGGGGAAAAAAATGAGAGCAGACCTGCAATGATAGCTGCTGAGTATGTTATATTTTCTGTGAACACTATTTCTATTCCTTATAAAATTCTATTCTTATGGTACCTGTTTCAGGATGCGGTATATAATATCTTAGTAACCAGATATTCTATTCATTTTTTAGAATCTATCAAGGTCATTTAATTTTTATCTGAA
>JAOZRI010000312.1 GCA_029940235.1 Desulfobacula sp.
TTTGATCTTGAAATAGCAGAAGATCTTTTATCCGGTCGTCTTGAAAAAGAGGTAAATATTCTAAGTTTAGATGCTGCATGACTTTATTAAGATGATCTTTTAAATATGTGGGAGGTAAAAGATTTCCACCATATTAAACCATTTGTTTGATTTTATATATATTACAAATACTAATGATAACTGATAAATAAGAAGAGGTATAAAAAAAATATTATAATAATCAGGTAACATAATTAGGAGGAGAATTATGGGGTTTGAAAGAGTGTGGCACCAATATTATCCTAAAGGAACGCCGGCACAGATATCCATTGAAGAGGTGACAATGCCTGAGGTTCTTGAGCGCACAGCATCAAAGTTTCCTGAAAAGACAGCTTTGGTGTATATGGGAAAGATGATCTCCTATTCTGAACTTAATGGTCTGGTAAACTGTTTTGCAAATGCTCTGATTGATCTTGGTGTTGGGCCAAAAGATAAAGTGGGAATGCTGCTTCCCAATATGCCCCAGGTTATAATTGCAAATCTTGCCACCCAGCGTATCGGAGCTGTTTGTGTTGTAAATAATCCTCTCTATACCGAGCCTGAACTGCAGCACCAGTTGAATGATTCCGATGCAACAGTTATTGTCACTTTAGATCTCCTGTTTCCACGGATAATAAAGATCCAGGAACATACAAAAATTAAAACCATTATTACCTGCCATATAAATGATTTTCTGCCTTTTCCTGTCAAGCAGCTCTTTCCATTTGTAAAGAAAAAGATGTTCCGTAAAGATACTTTCCATGAAAACACTTACAGTTTTATGGAGTTGATAAAAAAATATCCAGACACACCTGTTAAAAATATGGCATCATGGGAAGATATTGCTGCTTTTATTTATACCGGAGGCACAACAGGTGTCAGCAAAGGTGCCCAGTTGACCCATGCAAATATCTCTTCTGTGGTCCAGATATTTTCTGCATGGTTTCCTGAAATAAAAGGTAATGGTCTTGAGCGTATTTTAGGGCTTTATCCTGTGTTTCATTCAGCAGGGTTTTCTGTCAGCCAGAATCTGCCAATATGGAATGCCTGGTCTGTTGTCCTTGTGCCGCGCCCTGAGCCAGAAGTTATTACAAAAATGCTTAAAAAATTCAGACCAAGTTTTCTGCCTGGAGTTCCAACTATTTTTGTGGGGCTTTTAAATTATAAACCTTTTCGTAGTATGGATCTATCTTTTGTTAAAGGGTATTTCGGGGGTGCAGCTCCCCTTGCCAAAGATACGCTCAAAGATCTGCAAAAACTTTATAATGCTGTTATTTATGATGTTTACGGTGCAACGGAAAATACAGCATTTGCAACATGCATGCCCTGGAAGGGAAAGGTGAAAATAGGTACCGTAGGAGTGCCTTTGCCCAATACCGATATTAAGATTGTTGATTTGGAAACCGGCACAAAAGAGCTTGGATCAGGAGAAGAGGGTGAGATCTGTGTTAAAGGCCCCCAGGTCATGAAGGGGTATTATAAAAATCCTCAAGCCACTTCAGATGCCTTAAAGGATGGCTGGTTTTATCTTGGGGATATCGGTTTTCTCGATGAAGAGGGTTATCTCACCATTGTGGATAGAAAAAAGGATATGATAATAGCCAGCGGCTTTAATATCTATCCCCAGGAGATTGATGAAGTGTTGATGGGGCATCCTAAAATTCTGGAAGCCTGCGCAATTGGAGTCACAGATGCCTATCGTGGAGAAACAGTCAGGGCATATGTGGTTGCCAAGCCGGGTCAAACACTTCTTGAAGAGGAGTTGTCTGCCCACTGCAAAAAACAACTTGCTGCCTATAAACGCCCTAAAAGTTATGTATTTATAGATGAACTGCCTAAATCTGCTGTGGGTAAAATACTTCGTAGGGAAATAAGGCGTATGGATGCAAAAACAGCAGAGTAAAAAATTTTAAAAATGTACAAGGTATCAATAAAGGGAGTGCAGTCAAATTTTATCTGCCTTTAAACAGAGGTTTGCGCTTCTCCATTAAAGCTGTGATGGCCTCCATCAAATCTTCATTCATGAGCTGGGCTGCATTTTTCTGGGCAACATATTCAAGACCTGCTTCAATCCCGTTGGTGCGGGTAAACCGCATGGTATCCTTAATACCCATTATGGTG
This sequence comes from Desulfobacula sp., assembly GCA_029940235.1. Taxonomy (GTDB): domain Bacteria; phylum Desulfobacterota; class Desulfobacteria; order Desulfobacterales; family Desulfobacteraceae; genus Desulfobacula. The sequence continues at coordinate 2,140 of JAOZRI010000312.1, forward strand.
AGAGGAGAGTTCTCTGCTATGCTACTTGCAAGTTTGTCTGCAGCTGTAAAAAGCTCTTCTTTTGTTTCATACATATGGGTGACAAGATTGATTTCAAGGGCTTTTTTCGCTGAAAAATCCTGGCCTGTAAAAATCAATTCTCTTGCCCATGGTTCTCCCACTATATCTGGCAGCCGCTGAATTGTTCCAAGATCTGCTATCACACCAAGTTTTGTTTCGCGTACACTGAATACTGCATCCTTGGATGCAAGCCTGATATCACATGCGCAGATAAGATCAATGCCACCGCCTATGCAGTGGTTGTGTATGGCTGCTATCACAGGCTTTTGGCATTGAACAACAGCATTGTTGCTTTGCTGGCCCTTTAAAATAATTTTTCGTAAATTTTCCCTGGAATCTGCTCCTTTAGATTCCACAAGGCCGGCAAGCGACATAATATCAATGCCTGCTGTAAAACATCTGCCTTCCCCCTTTATTATGGCAGCCCTGATTTCAGGGTCTTTGTCAATATCATTAAAGACTTCCACCATGTTTAAGAAAAAATCAAAGGTCATTGCATTCAGTTTGTCAGGGTTGTTCATGATTACAGAGGCGATATGCCCCTTTTTTACAACCTTGATCGGTGTTGAGTCATTATTCATATGCAGCACTCCTTTGTTTAAATTCCTTAAAAGCATTTATCAGTCCGTTTGTGGAAGAATCGTGGGATAGAACTTTTTTATCGCCCTGTAACTCCGGCAGAATTTTTGTTGCAAGCTGTTTTCCAAGTTCAACTCCCCACTGGTCAAAACTGAAGATATTTAAGATTACTCCCTGGACAAATATTTTGTGTTCATACATTGCGATAAGGCTTCCAAGAACACGGGGGGTTAATTTTTTGAATAATATGGAATTTGAGGGGCGGTTACCTGAAAAGACTTTATGGGGCGCAAGAAATTGGATTTCATCATCACTTTTTCCAGCAGCCTTGAGTTCTTCAATGACCTCGTTTTTTGATTTGCCGTTTAAAAGAGCTTGGGTCTGGGCGAAAAAATTTGACAGCAGTATATCGTGGTGGTCGCCAATGGGATTATGACTTATGGCAGGAGCTATAAAATCTGCTGGAATAAGTTTTGTGCCCTGGTGGATTAATTGATAAAAAGCGTGCTGGCCATTGGTGCCAGGTTCTCCCCATATTACCGGTCCTGTCTGGTATTCAACTTCTTTGCCATTTCTGTCACAGCTTTTACCATTGCTTTCCATATTGCCCTGCTGGAAATATGCAGGGAA
>JAOZRI010000038.1:0-3757 GCA_029940235.1 Desulfobacula sp.
AACTTTGCAACTCACCAGAATTTAAAGAAGGAGTGCATGCATTTGTAGAAGGGCGAAAACCTGATTTTTCCTGATATCAGAGCCCTTAAAACCAGACATCCAGTTCATTCATCTGCTTTTGCAGCTCACGCAGTTGATCTGTGGATTTTTCTCCCCCTATCTTGATTAAATGGTGAATAATAGCATTGGAAATTGAACAGGCGCTAACCATGGAGCTATATACAAACTCACCTGATACTGCTGTTACCAGTTTATGATCAGCATATTCAAGCAGGGGGGAGGTTTTGCTGTCGGTAATAGCTACGGTTTTTACACCCTTGGCTTTCATATATTTTAAGGCATTGACGGTGATCTTCAAACCCTGACCAAAACTGATGCCAATCACAAGATCACCAGGCTTGCTGTGGCGGATATAGTCAAACAGATAAACATTTATACTCATTATTTCCAGAATACCTGGATGATAAGTCCGCAACTCTCCTCCAAGAAAACCTGCAATGGATCTTGCCGTACTTTCAAAACCTATGATATAAACCCGCTTGGAATCATTGATAAGTTGAGCAATATTTTCGATATCCTTGATATTTATATTGGAGACTGTTTCATTTAATACTTCTATATCTTTTAAAAAAGACTTACTGATGATGCTGGAACCATTTTCACCTTTTTCCATGGATTTCAAGACAATTTCATAGGGATTTTGTTTCTGCTTGAATGAATCTCTTTTACTCTTTTTCAGTTCATTATACCCGCTATAGCCCAAATCTCTTGCCGAGCGCACAATGGTTGCCGCATTCACGCCAAGTTTTTGAGCAAGGTCACGGGATGTTGAAATGGCCACATCATCGGGGTTGTCTATGATATATTTTAGTACACGCCGACGTTTTGGAGGAAGTTTTGAAATGTCTTTAACTATGTTGACTCCTTTTAACTCAGATCTTGTGCACCATAAAAAAAAATTAAAACTCACATACTTTATTTTCGTCTTTATACTCTGAAAAGAACTTTTAGTCAACAATTCTGTCAGCACTTGTCATGACAACCAGACAGAGTTTATAGCCCTGGGACAGACATTTTCCATTGACATTTGCATTTAGGCAAGTTATCTGATTGTCATACTAATTACCTGTTGATTGTTTGTTCATTTCAACATTTTGAGGAATAAAAACAGGTGTTAAACAGATAAAGGTTAAACTAAAAAAAATGGAGAGAGCTTAATGAATAAAACAAGCATAAAATTTCTTGAAAAGCTAATGAAAACCCCTTCACCTTCAGGATATGAAGAAGAGGCTCGCAAAGTGTGGCGCAATCATATGGAGCTATTTTCTGACACTATTCAGGGAGATGTCCATGGCAACTCGATTGCAGTTATTAATGAGCAAAATGCTCCCCGGATTATGCTTGCAGGCCATATTGATGAAATTGCTTTTCAGGTAAAATATATAAGCAAGGAAGGTTATATATATTTAAATTCCCTTGGTGGTTTTGATACAGGCATAATTCCCGGTAGAAAAGTAAGGATTCACACAAAAAAAGGAGATGTCCTGGGAGTTGTCGGCAGGAAAGCAATACATCTGCTCAAGCAAAAAGATAGAGAAAAAGCCACAAAACTTACCGATATTTGTGTGGATATTGGTGCAAAAGACAAAAAGGAAGTTGAAAAACTCATAGAAATTGGTGATCCCATGACCTATGATAATAATTTTGAAAAACTGAGAAACGGTTTATATACCTCAAGGGCTTTTGATGATAAAATCGGTGCCTTTATTGTTGCTGAAGTAATGAAAAATGTTCATAAAAAAAAGGCTGCTTTTAAGGCTTCTCTTTACAGCGTTGCAACAGTGCAGGAAGAGGTCGGGTTAAGAGGCGCTTATACATCTGCCTATGGAATCAATCCTGATATCGGCATTGCAATAGATGTAACACATGCAACTGATACACCTGATGTTGAAGCAAAAGAACATGGAGATATAAAAATTGGTAAGGGTGCCACAATAACAAGGGGGCCCAATATCAACTCCCGTGTCTTTGATCTCTTAGTAAAGACCGCCAGAAAAAAGAAAATCCCTTTTCAGATTGAAGCCGAGGGCAGACCCACAGGGACAGATGCAAATGCCATCCAGATATCAAGGGCAGGGGTAGCGACAGCTCTTATTTCAATACCATGCAGATATATGCATACTTTTACTGAAGTAGTGTCAATTGATGATGTTCAAAGCAGTATTGATATGCTTACAGCTTTCTGCCTGGGAATAAACGATAAACATAACTTTACTCTTTAAAAAACAAAAATTAAATGACCAGGACAATTATATCTGCTCCACCAGTATTGCAGACATCAATACCGGTGGAGTTAAAAAAAATCCTTTTTTATTTCTAAGCTGAAATTGTAATGCCCTCCAGGCCTTTTAAAACATCCTGGGGAATATCCGCTCCATGACCAGGTGTGTCCGGCAGGGTAATTTTACCGCCTTTTGAAATCATGCCGCCGGATACTGGATCTTCTGATAAACACAGATTCGAATCCAGATCGGCAAATACAATATTTGGCCTTGCAGAAACAAGGTGTGCAGCTGCACTCAATGCCAGCCGGGTCTCATCCATGCAACCCACCATGCATTTGATGCCTGCACCCTCGCCAATGGCATTAATCTTTAATGCTGAATGAATCCCTGATTTAGCAAGTTTGATGTTAAAAAAATCACAGGCTCCCATGTCAGCGAGATGGAAAGCGTCATGATGATCAAACAGGGATTCATCTGCCATAATTGGGATTAGGCTGTTGTCTCTTACTCTTTTTAAGCCTTTGTTATCCCAGTTGGCCACGGGTTCTTCACAAAATTCAATATCATATTGTTCAATTGCTTTTAAAGTTTGTATGGCCGTGGTTACATCCCAGCCCTGGTTGACGTCAATGCGAATGGGAATATCATTGCCGATTGCTTCCCGGATAATGCGTATCCTTGCCACATCGTCTTTTTTGTTTGTCCCTAACTTTACTTTTAATGCAGGAAAACCTTCTTGCACATATTCCAGTGCTTTTTGTTTCATGATTTCAGGATCATCAATGCCAACTGTATTGTCTGTGTATAAAATTCGATTTTCACCTCCTAAAAAAGCATAAAGTGGCAGGTTGGCTTGTTTGGCGGATAAATCATACAGAGCCATGTCAAAAGCGCTTTTGACACTGCTGTTAAAAACAAGGAAACGGTTTATTTCATCCATGCGTGCATCAATGGCCAAAGGATTTTTACCAATGAGTAGTTTTGCCAGCACTTTGGCTGTCTCAAAATTAGTTTCCTGTGTATCACCTGTGGGATTTGTTCCGGGGCAACCTTCACCAATACCGTAAATTCCATTATCTGAGTGAATACGGATCAGCGTGTTGTTTGCATGTTCATAATATGCATAAGAGACCCGGTATGGTCTTGACAATGGAATATTCAAATTAAAAATTTCGATTTTTATGATTTTTGGTGCTTTCAATTTAATCCTCCAGATGGTACAGATAATTTTATTTATTATTTTAATAAGTTACAATGTTTTTTATATTATGAGTCAGATAAAGTCAAAACATTTTTTTAATTTTGTTGCAATTTTTAATATATTTGACGCTTTGTTGCATATTTAACTTGACAATGATATAGAGAGGATGATTCATAATAGAACTAACAATAGTAAAATGGTCCATGGAGGGTCTGCACCAATGGATATACCACAGACAACAAAACAACTGGAAAATATGCTTGCCGATTAT
>JAOZRI010000038.1:3857-8878 GCA_029940235.1 Desulfobacula sp.
CTTACAAAAATAGCTTCAGGTGAACTCCCAGGTGATGAAACATCAATGGCTGAAAATGAAGACTTGTTTATACACAAAAACTGGTGCCCCTGGGACCCGTCACAACCTGACAATCCAGATGCGGGAATGGTCAATTATTATTTAAACAATCTGGGCACAACGCCTGTAGCCTCTCCTGGAGAGATTTTTCATTACAGTGATACAGGGTATGTCATTCTTGCACTCATTGCTGAAAAAATAAGTGGTAAAAGTTATCACAGGCTGTTACGGGACAACATTTTTGATCCTTTAAACCTGGAAAACACTTATCTGGCCTATGCCACAGACCCTGCCTATGAAGCATGGGAAAAAGATATTTCCGATTGTTATGCAGGGCAATTTCCCATGGTAACAGGAGGATTTAATTTCTCATTTGACTGGGGCGGTGGCGGTGTTGTTACAACTGCCGGAGAGCTGAACAAATTTTTGTATTCTTTGCTTAATAAAAAATTATTCAAAAATGCAGAGACTTTGAATGAGATGCTCACCTGGCAGACATATTCGGGATTATCAGGTAGTGAAACCAAAATCGGACTGGGTATTTTTTGCGAAGAAAACAAGGAAAATGAAACTGTTTTATGGGGCCATGACGGAGCCTGGGGGTCGATCATGTATCATGAACCTACGTCTGGAATTTACATATCAGGCACGGTCAATCAATTGCTTGGTATTCCAGAAGGCTGGCTGAATAAGCTTATTAAAACATTTAAAAACTCAACAAACCATTAAAATTTTAATGAGCAGGTACTTATCAAATGATTAATAAAGACAGAGTCCCAACAAAACATCTGCTGGCATACTCCTCCATAAATATTGGAACAGCCATATTTGAACATCCAATGCCGTTGATCATTATCGCATTTTATGCCCAGCATACCGCCATCTCCTTATCAAGCATAGCAACCATTTTGTTATTTTCCAAAATTTTTGATGCCATCTCCGACCCTTTGACTGGATATTTATCGGATTTGACCAGATCCCGGCTCGGAAAGCGCAAACCCTGGATACTGGCCGGCGGAATTTTATCAGCACCTGCTGTTTATTTACTGTTTTCTCCGCCCGAAAGCGCCGGTGGTCTTTATTTCTTCCTTGCTATAAATGCTTTTTATCTTTTCCGCACATTAATCTTTATCCCCCAGACAGCATGGGGGGCTGAACTCTCCAGAGACTATAATGAAAGAACAAGAATAGCCTCCTACAACAATATTATTCTGCTTGCCACCCAAGCATTATATATGATACTCCCGATATTGGTCTCATCACCCATATGCCCGTTATTTGATTCTGCTGAATTTTCACCGCCAATGATGACCTTTATTTCAATAATAGCAATGCCTGCTTTACTGATTTCAATCCTTCTGGCTGTAATATTTGCTCCCATGGGAAATCATATCGCCACAAAGGAGACTAAAAACGCTTCTTTTAAGGAACTTTTCATTGCTTTTAAAAACAACAGGCTCATGATATTTTTTGTTATTGCCACCATCATAAGCTTGATAGGATTATCTGTTTTTATGGGTGTGGCATTTATTGCCATGGACAGCTATCTGAAAATTGGAGATAAACTGCCTTTTTTTATAGCCACCGTGACAATCGTTCAAATCATCAGCATTCCGTTCTGGGAAAAGATAATCGAACGTTTTGGCAAACATCAAGTTGTATCCATGGCCTGGATTATGCAAGGACTGATCTATCCCCTTATATTTTTTTTAAATCCAGGGCCTAATGTTTTTTATCCATTTCTTGCATTGGGGGCACTGGCAAGTATTTTTCAGACACCGGGACCGATAGCCACCACTGCAATTCTTGGAGACATCATTGATTATGACATACTCAAAACCGGAACAAACAGTGCTGGAACATATTTTTCAATTTATTCACTTATCATGAAAGGCGGCGGTGCCATAGGCGGTTCGCTGGGCCTCTATCTGCTTGCAGCTTTCAACTACAATACAAAAGGCGGTGTAAATACCGAATTTGCAGAATTTGGTCTTTTATTCACAATGACAATCGTTCCAGCGGTGCTCCTGATCATGAGCGGGATTATGATTTGGTTTTTCCCGCTGAATGCCAGACGTCACGCCATTGTAAAAAAACGCATAGAAACACTTTCCCAAAGAAGAACAAAGGAGGCCCATCCATGATTAAAGATTTTATCCACAGGCACCAGTTCTGGCTGTTTTATGTTCTTTCACTTCTCATTGCCATGGGGGCAGCCTTCTGGATGTTTACATTCACGCCCATGGATATTGCAGTGTTGTTTGATGAGGCACAAAAAAATCTCGGGATAAACCATTTCAGTGTATTTGTTCCTCTCTCGCTGACATTCAAATATCCCATACTGCTACCGTCCATATTGTTCCCGGCAGCACCAACCGTTGCAGGATTGATAATAATCTGGTACACAACCCGGAAAAAAGGGCTCTCTTTACTTTTCAGCCGGTTCAAACCATGGCGCGAGGATATTCAAAAAAACGAAGCCTTTAAAACCTATGGGATCATCCTGTCAGGTGTCTTAACCTATCTTCTGATTCTTCTTGCCTATAATGCCTTTGTTGTAGGCGGAGATGCCTTTGAGACATCCCTTGCAAACCTGCGGATCGATTCTCCTTTATTAATGGTCTTCTTTTTTGTTATGGCTGCATTTTTTGATTGCGGCGGCTTACTGGAGGAAGGCGGCTGGAGAGGATATGCACTGCCCTATCTCCAGGGAAAAATGAAAACTCCTCTGATGGCTGCAATTTTACTTGGCGTTCTGTGGGGAGTATGGCATTTCCCCCGGGATATTCCCTATATTACAAGCTTAAGCGGATACTTTATCCAGCAGCTAAACTTTGTGCTTGGGACAACAGTACATACTATTATCCTTGCATATTTTTTCAACCGGCTCGGCGGCAGTCTTATCCCGGTGATCATTATCCATGGGTTAAGCAATTACATAGGCGACATGATGGGAACTCACGGGGCTCACATGATTTTCCTTCAGTTTGATGCACAAAATTTACTGAAATTGATAATCGTGTTGATAATCCTCTGGGCAGCTGGAACTAACCTGGGTTTGAGGCAGAAAGAACATTATGAAAAAGAATAATTTAAAAGTAAATTTTTCCTGGGATATAAAAATTTCCATGCGTGACAATATTCATCTGAGTGCAAATATATATAAGCCAAAAGATGAAACAGCAGGGCCTGCTATCCTTGCAATCACACCATATATTGCAGACAGCATGCATGAAAGAGGAATGTTCTTTGCTCAACACGGATACGTGTATGTGGCAGTGGATAGTCGTGGCCGGGGCAACTCTGAAGGAGAATTTGACGGGTTTGAAAGCGGGACAGACGGGTATGATGTCGTGGAATGGATAGCTGAACAATCCTGGTGCGACGGCAATGTGGTTATGCGGGGAGCCTCCTATTTAGGGGGGATTCAATGGACAACATTAAAAGAGTTCCCGCCCCACTTAAAATCCATCGTACCAGGGGCAGCTACTTACGCAGGTATGGTAACACCCTTGATGAAAAATATTTTTATCGGAGAAGAATTTCAATGGTGGGTTAGTGTTATCGGCAAAGCAGCAAATGATAATATCGGTGAAGATGAATCCTTTTGGAAGGGAATCTACAATGAACTTGAAGCAAACCATTTGCCATTTAGCCAGCTGGACAAAATAGCCGGTTTTCAATCAGATTTTTTTAAGACAGTGCTTGAGCATCCAGCATATGATTCTTTTTATAGTGACAAAAATTTTTCAAATGATGATTATAAAAAAATTGATATACCGATTTTAACCATAAGCGGACATTATGACGACACCCAGACCGCTGCAATAAAACATTATAAGATGCACATGGAACATGGCTTGCCTGAAGGGCAGCACAAACACTATCTGCTCCTCGGCCCCTGGGATCATGGCGGTGTCAGCACTCCTGCCTTAGAAGTCGGCGGCCTAAAATTTGATAAAAAATCCAAACTGGATCTTAATGAACTGCATAAGCAATGGTATGACTGGACACTGAAAAATGGCCCCAAACCTGAATTTTTAAAAAAGAGAATCTCCTATTATGTCATGGGAGCTGAAGAGTGGAAATATGCTGACAGATTTGATGATATCCCGGCCAGGCCTGAAAAATTATACCTGAATTCAAGCAATGGCAAGGCAAATGACGTGTTTAACTCAGGGATGTTGCAGGCTGACAAACCTGGTGAATCAATGCCTGACAACTATATATACAATCCTCTGGATAATCATATTGATCCATCCCGGAGTCAGACCGGAGCCTACCTTAAGGACCAGCGTTTTGTACTCAGTCTGAAAAACAACGGCCTGATCTATCACAGCCCTGTGTTTGAACAAGAAAAAGAGATTACAGGTTTTGTCAAAGCAAAACTATGGATCTCCATGAATGTGTCAGACACTGATTTTCAGGTTGTTCTATTTGAAGTCTTGGCAGATGGAACTCAGATCCGGCTTGCACAGGATTTTTTAAGGGCAAGATACAGAGAATCAAACTCTTGCGAAACCCTGGTGAAACCCAATGAAATCAATTCTTATGTTTTTGACGAATTTCCCTTTTTTTCCAGACAAATTGCCAGGGGCAGCCGATTACGCATCCTTATCAGCAATCCTGGCACCTGGTATTTTGAAAAAAACTATAACAGCGGAGGTGTGGTAGCCCGGGAATCAGGCAAGGATGCACGCACGGCTGAAATTACGCTGCATCATGACAGGCAGCATCCAAGTTATTTACAGATCCCCATGATTCCAATTGTATAATTACCTGGATACATACAGCTCCTCTATAACAGACATTCCACTATCTTGGGTATTAAATATGAGCTGCCTGATTTAAAATTTCAGAAGCCCACTTGTTAATGCTTTTTCCATGTACCTGGGCAGCAGTGGCAACGGAGGCATGAATATCAGGCGAGACTCGCAACATCAGGTTACCTGAATAAGGTTTTTGCGCAACCCTGCCTGTTT